>JAOMYS010000001.1 GCA_028372485.1 Rickettsiaceae bacterium
GATTATATGTTTGATACTATATGCGATGATTATAGTGCATTTTTCAAGCATTACAAAAACCAGATAGAACAACTGAAACAACCTAAAAACACCGATAGATATTTATTTATATGTAATTCAATTTATGAATTGGTGGTTTTAGAGATATCTAAAAAGTGCTTGTATTTTCAGCCCCTGATATTTAATCCAGATATAGCCCTAGAATGTGGTTTAACTCCTCTTACAGCCCCTAATATAAGAATTAACAATAATAACCTATATCGTAGCTGCAAAAACTATATCAATGTCCTTATTCTGCCAAGTGGAACGCAAGACAATATCCAGATAATGGATTTATCACCAAGGCTAGATTGTTATCAAGCACTTACTGATAACAGTATAGACGAGGCAAGCTATTACTTCAAAGATGAAGAATATTTTAAGTCAGTAGTAGGACAGGAGCTAACGGATAAAGTCACCTTTGCAATTTCTAACGAGGAAAACAATTAAATATGAAAAATAATAAAATAATTATAAAAAACGGAGATGTTAAATCTATGGAAAATAAAAAACTATCAAAGGTAGCCAGTCAAAGGGTAGAAAAAAATCTAAAAGTTCTAAAACTATTGAAGGAAAATAATATCAATATGAGCTTAGAAGAAAAAAGAATAATCTTAGATGAGTACACTGGATGGGGAGGGCTGCGTGATGCGATCTATACTCTTTCCGTATACAAGCAACTTAAATCTTACCTCAGCGATGATAGAATCAATGATTTAAAGAAAACAACTAGAAGTGCATACTATACCCCAGAACTTTTAGTAAAGTTTATTTGGTCAACTCTTGGCGTTATAGGCTTTAAGGGAGGAAAAATACTAGAGCCAGCGGTGGGTCATGGTGTTTTTGTTAAAAACATACCTCAATCAATATCAAATAATTCTACAATTGATGCTGTAGAAATGGACTTGCTAACTTGCCGTATTTTAATCCAAAAACATCCAAAGATAAAATTAACGGCAACTTGTTTTGAAAATATATATTTCAATCAAGAAAAATATGATCTGATTGTAGCTAACCCTCCCTATAGCAGCCAAATAGTAGAAGATATTTATTATAAGGATTTATCACATCTAGCAATTCATCATTTCTTTGTAGCAAAGTGTGCAAGGCTTTTAAAAGATAACGGAATTATAGCAATGGTACTGCCTCTTTTCTTTTTAGACAATACAAGAGACCATGCACGAGACATCATAAGCAAGGACGGAGTAAATATGCTTATGGCATATCGCTTGCCTGATAATATTTTCGCAAATGCTAAAATATCAGTAGATATCGTATTCTTAACCAAGGCTAAAACTAATATCCCATGGACAAAAAGCAAAAGCTGTAAAATTGGAAATCATAGAAAGCCTATGAATGAATATTTTATTAATAATCCAGATAATACCCTAGGAAAGCTTGAAGTAGTACCCATGTACAACCGAAAAGGTATCACTTGCACAAGCAACGACAACTTGCGAGATCAATTAAAAGAGGTGTATTTAAATCTTAAAGATAAATCCCGCAAGTAACAATTAATTACAAATGTAGGAATTTAGAGGCAAAAAAATTCCTACATCTTCTTATTCAACAAAGTTTGAGTTAGTTAATCAAACCCTTGTCAAATTCTTTGCCAAGTTCTATGAACTCGTTAGTCTGATCTGTATTCTCATCCATGATACGAAATAGGGCAGACATAATATCAGCGATTTCATCACGAATTTCATTTGTCATGGGAGCATGTGCAATATCTATTAAATGTTGGGTATCTTTGTTTAAATCATCTTTTATAAGAAAATCTACATATTTGAAATATGTTTCAGCCATCGGATGCTCGGCAAATGTCTTATAATTACAAGTAGCTTTTTTTGTTATATCTAGTTCCATATTGTTTTCTCCTTTAGTGATTTATGAAGTTAATAATGATTTAGGTACGTGTTGTAATTTAGGAATATTATGCTCCTCTATTAGAACTCTATAATTGCTTTGCATTGGAACAATTACTTCTGTGTATTTAAAATGCCCATTACTGTCATACACTTCACAACACATGTAATTATCCTTAAATTCAAACTTTTCAAATTTATATTTAAGACCCGATAGAAACTCTAAACATTCCTCTTTACCTACTTTGAATTTATATCTTTTATGGCGGGTGAGAAGCATAACTGCTACAGCAAAAATACTAGAATTAGAGGCAAAGTGACCAATAAATGTTCCATAAGTAGCAATATCTAAAATAACCAGGGCAATAACGATAGCGCATACAATATTTAAATGCAGATACCTACATAAAAAGATAGATAATTGATTGTTAAAATTTTTCAAAAAATTGCATAATTCTGTAGCCTTCATATAATTTGTTATTACATTACTTTATAAAATTGCTGAGTAACTTTTATATCCTCTAGATGTTCTGATCTTTGTGATTTTATTTAAAGTGTTTTCAACTTCTTTATCATTATCACAAAAAATATATTTATATCCACCTCTATTTGAGTCAAAAGTACCCCAGCTACACACTACTGTAACACCACCAAAGAAATTATTCTGTAAGTGGATGTGATAAAATCTTTCATCTTTTTTAAAGCATAATTGCATTTGTCTATATTATGATTTAACAAAGGCTTAGGCTATGTTCTTAGTTAAATAATCACTAGCCTTAAAGCTCACTATCTGATTTTTAGCAAGTCTTGCTAGTGCAATATTATTTCTGTGATTTAGTCCATCTGGAAATAATGGCAATTTCTCAAAAGTACCCACGCCATCAATTTCTACTGATTGCCCAGCATTGAGTAATTCAGATAAGCAATCAGAAAACATATCAACAAAAGTTTCAGCGGTAGAAAAATCAATACCGTATCTACTAGCTGAATATTCTATAAAATCTAGTTTGTTCATAATCAAACCTCCTCTTCTAAAACTTCCAAATCATGCTTACATTCAGATACGCAAGTTTTTAGCTCTTCCATATCTTTTACATTGCCACACCATTCTTTGCGGAACTTATTAAATCTAAGACCCAGTGATCTAATAGTATCACGTACTTCTTTTATAGGTTCAGAAGCAAAAGATAAAATAACTGGCTTAGTATCTTGTTTTTCTTTATTAAAAGCACTATTGCCTTTTATGCTCCAAGCACTTCTTATTGAATCATTGTTCTTTAATTCATCGCTTAAAGAAAGCAATGCCCCATATAAAGTATTAGTAGGTAAATCATCAAGCCCAGCTTTAGTAACAAGCCCGCCTATTTCTATTAAATGACGAGTGCGAGCTTTACGCTCCTTTAGTTTTAATCTTGTTTCCTCTAATTGCATTCTAGCTTTCTTTTGCTCTAATCTCTTTTTCTGTTCTTCTATATTCTGCATAATGTAATCTGGTTGTTTAAATATTAGTTATTTTAAAATTCCATCTTAGCATAAAAACTAAATTCCCGTTGCCTACCACACCAATCTAATAACTAAGTTACTTGTGCCTAACATTTATACATTACATCATTTTCCTTGTGGTGTAAACAAAGTTATAACACTCTTTCGTCAGAAAAGTGGTATACGCAACATGTGTTATGAATAACACTTGCTTTTAAGGGGAATTTAAAATAAAGTATAAGTAAATACAAATATAGATTTTAAAAACAATAATGGCAATAGCATTCGCAAGACCAGAATATGTAGGAAGAAGCAACAACAAGAATGCTTGCTGTAAAAGTTCATACAACTCAAGAAGTAAGATAGTTTACGAAAGAGCTGGTAAGGTTTTTAATTTTACAAACCATGGTGGCAATGCCTACCACGAGATGTTACTTCCTGAATATGTAGATAAGAAATTTAAAAACGCAGAAGGGTTTTCAAATGAAGTAGAGCGGGCTGAAAAGCGAAAAGATAGTCAATTATATGTTGAATGGCTACTTGCTCTTCCGAAAGAAAAAGAAATAACCCTAGAGATGAAAAAGGAAATCATCAAAGAGTTCATAGAAAGAAAGGGGTGGATAAAAGAAGGTCTTGGAGTGCAAATTGATATCCATGAGCCACATGATGGTGAGAAGAATTGGCATGCTCATTTACTGGTTACTACAAGAAGATTTAAAAAAGACGGTTCGGGGCTAGAGGATAAAAAGGCTGTGGATTTACAACCAGAAATAAAATATGGAAAAGTGCAAAAAACCGCCGAGATAGATAATCATAAATTCTATGAAAACGTTTTAAATGACAAGTTCAAAGCTTGGGGTTTAGATTTAAGAGCTGACTTACCTGGAGAGATAACTCAGGAGCATGTCGGTCCTGTAAGAATGCGTAGTATATTCAACGAAGCAGTTCAACGAAACGAAGAGCGCAAGGAAGCAGAGATAGAGCTTTTAAACTCTGGGGCTAGAGTTCTAGAGAAAGTAACGAAACATATGAGTGTTTTTACCAAAGGTGATCTTACTCGTGCTGTTAAATGTATTCCAGATAGCGAAGTAAAGGAGAGATTGGTCGAGGATGCTCTATCATCTAGCTCCATTATTCCTCTTGTTACAAATAGCAGTAATGGCAATGGTAAGATTAAATACTATACCACACGTCTTGTACGTGATGAGGAGCAGAAGATTCTACGCCTTAGTAGCTATGTTGCTAATTTAGATAATGTCATCTTTGGCGGAGAGAAAATAATCCAAGTGGCAAATACTCTAATCAATGATGCAAAAGATTCGCTTACAGATGAGCAGCACAAAGCATTGAGTGGTATATTACTTGGCAAGTCAGGACTCCGTGTCCTTCGTGGTCGTGCTGGAACTGGTAAGTCCTATGTACTAGGAAAGGCAAACTCTATAGCAAGTAATTCTGGTATCAACGTAATAGGACTTGCTCCTACCCATAAGGCAAAGCTAGAGCTTGGAAATAAAGGCTATGAGAACATCGATACCGTAAAGGGGATGTTATTTAAGCTAGCAAATAGCCGTTTTGACCTGCCTAAACATAGCCTCATTGTTGTAGATGAAGCTGGAATGGTAGGTAATGATGATTACAAGGAGCTGCTCAGAGTGGCAGCCACCCGCAAATGTAATGTTATCTTAGCGGGAGATGAGAGACAACTTGCCTCGATTCAGCGTGGTGGGATGTTTGAAGTGTTTGCCAAGAGCTATGGCAGCAGCTCTATACTTGATATCAAAAGGCAAGATAGCGAGTGGGGCAAAGCAGTTGCTATGGCATTCTCAAAAGGAGAGGTTGCTACTGGATTATCAATACTTGATACAGATAACCGTATCAAGTGGGATGAGGATGCTAGTAGCTCCATGCATGAATTGCTCCATGATTGGAGCGTCAGTGAGTTTGGGGTGCGTGATAGGCTGATTCTAGCTGTTAGAAATAAAGATGTTGCAGCACTTAATCATGGCGCACGTGAGCATTTTAAATTAGAAGGTAAGCTTACAGGGGAAGAGTTCTCAGTTGATGGTAATCACTATATGAAAGGTGATAGAGTTCTAATTACTAAAACCAACAAGAAGCTTGGCTTAACTAATGGTGACCTTGCTGAAATATCCCATGCATCTCAAGATAAGTTTACACTAAGATTTAGATATGACAAATTTAATGTAGATAATGATAAATACGTATCATTTGACCCAGGCGAATATAGAGGATTTAGACATGGATATGCAACAACTGTATTTAAAGCCCAAGGGGCAAGTATACCTGATGTCTATGTATATCACGATGGGTTCTCCACTCTTAGAAATAGTTATGTATCCTTATCACGTCATGTAGAGCAGCTTCGTCTCTACGTGAACAAAAGCTCTACAGGTGATATGTCAATATTAACTCGTCAGCTTGCCAATGACTTTGAAAATGGTAGTAGCCTAAGGTACATGAGTGTAGACGAGCAAAGGGAAGCGTTAGAGGATAAAGAGATCAGAGAAAACTTTGGAAGGTTAGATAGAATGCTTATCGGCACTTATGATTTCCTGCAGAAAAACATAACTAAGTTTAAAGACAAATACATACCATCTTCTGATTATTATAACTATAAAGAGCCAAAACAAAAATACGAGGCAGTAAACAAGGTAATAGACAGAACTTATGATGATATAGAGCATCAAAACCAAGCTATTATAGAAGAAAAGCTAGTAGTTGGCGGAAATACTATAGCTTCGACTCAAGTTACGCCTTTAAATATTCGAGGCGACAACAACTTACAAGATAACAATACTCTAGAGGTTCAAAACCATCAGCAGGGAAATAACGATGTGAGTATAGCTAAATCAACTTCTAGCCTAGGTTCTGCATATAATAATTCCAACACCAATATCAACACCAGTACAAACCCTCATGCTGGCAATAACTCCAACCAAGCTGTTGATACTAGCAAACCCCGCTTATCAGCAAAAAGCAGATTCTATGCAAATGTAGATAGAATAAGAGCCCAAAAGCAACACGAGGCTCAAAAAGAAGAATGGGGCAGGGAGTATAACCAACTGAAATCTGAGCTAAGATTTAAGGCGGAGGCGATAACAAGAGATCTCCTCGGCGATCCAAACAAACGTCTATCAAATGGTAGAGAACTCCGCTACGGCGATCATGGTAAGCTTGCGGTTTGTATATCAGGGGAAAAAGCTGGTACTTGGCATGATTTCGGGAGAGGAGAGGGCGGTGATCTATTCCATTTGGTACAAGAAACCAGAAAAACATCCTTTAAGGAGGCTGCTGATTATTTAAGAAGCAGCGTAGGCATGAGTAACTCCTCAAGCTTCAAGCCTAACTTACAATTAGTACATGATCATGCAAATAGCGATTCTACCAAAGAATATATACAAGAAAAGGAAGCTAAAATAAGATATGCCAATAAACTCTATGATAAATCCAAGCCCGTTAGTGAGCGTTCAATAGCAAGTAACTATTTAAAGGATCATAGATCTATTACTTGCAAGCTATCATCAGATATAAAAACTACTGGAATATATGATCAAAGCAAAAAGGAATATTTACCAGCTCTGATTGCATACGCAAGAAACAAGGAAGGCGATATTACGGGAGGTCAGCACCTCCTTCTGGACAAAGAAACCAAGGGCAAGGCTGATATAGAAGTTCCCAAGAGATCATTCGACGTAATTAGTGGCTCATTCGTTGATCTTGGAAATACATATCCTAAAAGCAATGCAAATAATAATACGAAAAATAACGACCAACCAGCTCACAAATTACAGCAAAGCCAAATTACAATAATTGCAGAAGGGCTAGAGACTGGCTTGTCGGTAAAACAATCCTTGAGTGAGCATAGTAAAAAAGGTAAGAATACTACTAACACTAAGATGAAAATACTATGCTCGCTTGGTATTAGCAATATCAAGAATTACGAGCCTATACAGGGGCAAAAGATAATAATAGCTTCTGATAATGATGGCAAAGACTCCATTACAAACAAAGCCATTCATGATGCTGCGTCCATCTTAAAAGAAAAAGGTGCGTTTGTAGAAATCGTAACACCAGAAAATCATGGTGACTTTAACGATGTACTGGTGGACAAAGAAAATGGTGGTAGCAAAACGGTTGCCAATTCCTTCAGGGGTGCAATTGATAGGCATAGCTCTAAAACTTTACTCCAGTATTTTGCCTCAAACGATCGGAGCTTCAAATTAAGTAAAGATGAGAAAACAAAAATTGAGTTTATTTCACAATTTAAAACCAACGAAGAGAAAATACTAAATGCCTATAGAAATGATTCAGCCAAGGGGAGGGAGGAGCTGAATAAGATAGTTAAACCTATTAAAATCGCTCATGATAATGTAATAGAGAACAAGAATATCATAAATGAAATCAATATGTTCGGTGGTAATATTGATAAACTTAAATTGACCCTAGAACTAAGCCGTGAATATGATGATCCACATTTGGCACGTAGATCACTAGCAATGGATAAACATATATGGAGCATCAGAGAGAAATATCATCTTTTAGACCAGCTTAAAGAATTTAAAGAAGAAAAACAAAGTGCAAAAACTCCGAAAGAGGCAATGATTGCATTAATCAAGGAACAAGAGTTTTTAGCGGGGATGCACAGCGAAATAAATCCAAAAGATCACAGCAAGAGGATAATAAATAGCATCCAACAAGCCCATGAGGATCAGCAATCAGGGGCGGTGGATAAATTATATGACGCTGCTCGTTATGCTCACAAAGAGAAAATAATATCACCTAATGACTTAACTAATCATTTTAAATCCAATAATCCTGTAGCTGATATTCATAATAATATTAATCGTATTTGCTACAAGCATCACTGCAAGATACTAACTGAGCATTATAACAAGATTAATAGAGGGGAGGTAATCAACCACCAAGGGTATAAGTTTGATTGCGTTGCTGGATATTTAGAGCATTGGAAAGATAATGTACATCATGATATGCTACCAGTTAAACAAATGAACAAGCAGATAGAGAGAGTTCATGAGCAACAAAGAGATCGTGGCGATGATCATCATATATCATTGGACATGTAGAGGCGCAGAGGTAAGCGGAGTTACTGGCTACTCATGAACTAGACTTGAGCTTTTGAAGCTCGTCAAGAGAGATGGCGGTAAGAGATGAAATATCAGAAAGGGGGTAATTTTTAGCAATCATATCTTTGGCAATTTTAAACATACCTTTCTCTATACCTTTCTCTATACCTTTCTCTATACCTCTCTCTATACCCTTATCATACTGATAATCAAGAGCAGCTATATTATCCCTGATGCGTTTGATTTCTTCATCATATGCAAGCAGTTCAGGTTCGCTCCAGTTAAACTGACTAAGAGCATCATAGGCTTGCTTGATTACCAAGTCAGAGCCAATGAGTTTTTCTAAATCCCTTTCGCTGGTCTTTGCAGCGTTTTTGAAAAAAAAGCACCATTTCTCTAATATGGTATTTAATTCACTGATGTTTGTTTTATTGAACTTGGGTAGTTCAATAAATGTAAAGGAGAAGTCCTGCAAATCGTGTTCATAACTATTCTTGTCTAATATTACATGATCAGACTTATATTCTGTTTTATCTTGAAAGATTATACAATCTGCAATAGCTATGAATATAACCTCTTTTAAGTTCTGGTATTTACCATCTTCTTCTTGCCCTGAATTTAACTGCCTTGAATATGCCTTAGCTGCATAATACTGCGCTCTTTTCTCAAAGCCTTTAGTAGGAGCAACCTGCATCTCGACAATGATTTGTACTCCGTTTTTGTCCTTACATAGTACGTCAACAATGCTTTGTTTCTTGTAAGCTATTTCTGCATCTTGGACTGGAGATAGGAACTCTACTCCTTCTATTTGATCATTGCCATTCAGTTCCAATATGTCATTGATAAAGTGAATCAGAATATCTTTATGCTTTTCACTACCAAATACCTTCTTAAAGGCAACATCATTTTTTGGATCTAAGAATTTGGAAATAGCCATAAGTAAGATACCGTATTCACTGAATTACTAATTATTGTTCATTGTAGCAGTTGCGGGGGTTTTGTGCCACCAGTTGTTTTTGTCTATCCCGTAAAACTCATGAAAAATCTATCTCGTGATCCAATTCTTCTTTTCTCTTCTGCTTTTCTTTGTCGCTCTTTGCGCCTTCCTTTGACTTAGTTTTGGTTTTGCTCTTCGCCTTTGTGGGCTTGCTTTTTGCAAGCTTCTTTTCTCCTAAACCTACAGGCTTTTGTGAGGCAGAGTTGGATGTTGAATCATTAGATTCTACGCTGCTTGAGCTGGGGCGGGAAGCGGAGCTTTTCTTTTTTCTTGGCTTGGGTTTGGTGCTTAGAGTAGATTTTTCTGTGTCTTGCGTGCTATTTAAGCTTGGCTGGTCTTCTGATTCTCGCTTTTCATCATCTGGTAATTCCATAAACCAATCATTCTTGTCTTTGATTTTAGCCTCGGGTGTTTGGATCTTTGCTACTCTTGTAGATATCTCGGGAAGTATAGCATAACATTCGCCAATGCTTAATTTAGCAAAATCTTCATAAGGTACTAGAGGAGATTGCTCACTTCTTTCGTTGTAGCTTACCCCATCCCTAAATTCATTTGCTCCGAAGCTTGTGTTTTTCTGTTGGCTGATGGTAGTTTTTCTACCGCAGAGTTTTGAATATAATTCTCCCATTCTTGGATCATCGCTTGAAAAAGCAAACTTCGTTTTAAATAAACCGATAAGAGTAGAGCTTTCTGCATCTCCGTAATGATGATACAATTGACTGGTAGATTGTACTCCAGCTAAAACACATGCTCCGTACTTTCTTCCCTCTGCCAGTAACTGGGCAATGCTTGGAAGTTTACCAAGACTTGGTAGTTCGTCCATCACTATCCATAGCTTGTTGCTCGGCTTTGCTCTTGTTCTTCTCATGCGTGATATGAATAATTCAAGTATTGATGCATTCAGTGGTGTGGTTAATTCTCTAGATGCGGGATCGGTTGCTAAGAATAACCAAGACTTCTTGCCTTCGTTTAATCCCTTGGTATAGCTCTTAATGGAAAAGCCATTATCCTTGTCCGTATCTTTTAAAAACTTCAAGGGTTTTACGTTAGCCATCAAAACAGCTATTATTGATGAAGCGGTTTTTGCATTATCCTTGGTAAAGTATTTGGCAGTATCTGTGCCACGTAGGATTTCATATAATTCTGATACATCGCTTCTAGTGAGGCTATCGTATAATTCTTGTACTGAATGCTGCTTGTATTTTTTTAGTACATCGGCGCAAGATACAAAAACATTATGTGCAGCTTGTTCCCAAAAGTCACTTGCTGCTTTATTGTTTTTTCTACTGTTAAAGCCAATTAGTATGTCAGCAAACTTTTCTATATCTTGCTGCCTTGAGCAGTCGCTCCAGAAATCCCAATCCGTGCCTCTAGAGTCAAATGGATTAAATATAATGTCACCACGTTCTTGGTTATAGTATTTTGCTATCATCTCCCCAGTATTATCTATGACGATCGCAGGCTCTCCTCTCTTCTCTATTTGAGGTAGCATATTATGCATTAAGTTGGTTTTACCAGAGCCTATAGAGCCAGATAGTAGAAAGTTCATGGTTTCCATATCCTTTACAAGGGGCATATCACCTATTTTTAGATCACTTGCTCTTCCGATCTTGCGAAGAGCATTTTTAACTTCTTTGGCAGTTAGTATCTTATTTGCTCCATCTTTAGTTTTCTCAGCTTTGAGGTTTTTGCCGAACTTACTCCATAATATGAATATTAAGCAGAATATGAGGGAGGCAAAGAAGGCGGAAGCAATTAGTATTTCTGCAGTGAGTGACATGCCATTACTATTTGCTTTTTGAAACAAGCGAAACTCCCTAATCACTCTAGGGTCAATATCGGTCTTTACTATGCCAGACTTTGTTTTTACATTGATGTAAGTTATATAGGTTGGTTGTTTTCCTATAGTCATGCGAAGTGAATTTATAGCCCCATCAAACTCATCAGCAAGTACAGCTTTTTGGTAAGAGTAGAAAGCCTCCCAGTCCAGCTCCTTTAGATCCTTGCTGTGCATGGCAACTGATGCTATCGCCCCAAGCAAGAAAGCAACGGATACAGTTCTTGTAAATACCTGCTGGAACATCCTGATTTTATGTAGGAATACTTGACCACCGCCTATGAAGTTATTTAACATTCTTGTTTACCTGTATTTTTATTACCCTTCATTTTGAAACTTTGTTTTATTCTATTTTTCTAAATACCCAGCCAGCACATTACTACCTTGCAAAAATATTATCAGCCTTTGTGTAATTTTACTGTATTTACAAAATGTAGTACTCCGCATTCTAACCACTATCCATCATTTGCCAATTAGTTATTTTCTTTGTCAATTCTTCTAATTCTTGAATGGTATTCTTTGCACGCTCAAGATGTTCATTTAACTCACTAAGTTTTGGAAATTGATCTTCGCATTGTTGATTACTAAGTTCATGAAGTTGACAAAAATAGTTTTTAAATCGTTCGTATTCAGCAAAATTGAGGTCTTTATTTCTTGTTGGAAAAAACATCGTTGAATTTTGTTCTAATGTCGCCTCTGACGTTTTTAAACCTCTAGGAAATACAATTATTATAGTCAACACAATTAACAAAATTGTTAAAATTACTATTTTAGACTGACTAAAATTTTTCAAATTATTGTACAAAGTGATTTTGGTCATTTCTGTCTCTTGTTTAAAGTTATTTGTATTAATTAATAATGAATTACTCCCAGCCAGCACATTACTACTTTTCGTGAATATACTTTGTGATGTATAGGCTTTGCTGAATGATAATGACGAAGAGCTTTGTGCCAATCTCCGTGTTTGAGTTTTAGGTTGCTTAAATGCTCTGCTGCGTAAGATATATTTGCATCTATAGATACCATGGAATCTATGGAGGCGAAGCTCTTCCTGTGCCATTTGTAATTGATTTGAGATATCCCTATATAGATATTAACAACGCCAGAGGAAATAGCCTCGTTGATTGCCTTAATCGCTTCATCTTTACACCTGAAATACAGAGGTTTACCGTTGATATTAAGAGCAAATGGATTAAGGTTAGATTCTGTTTTGATAACAGCGAGTAATAGACCAGATGGTATACGGTGCTTTACCTCTTGTGCCTTGATTAACTCTATAATCTCAAGCCTAGAAACTACTTCATTTCTATTTACTCCTCCATAAGCTGAATTATTACATAGGAACAAACCAATAATGCTGCCAATAGCTATGAATTGCTTGGCGATAAGCTCTATTTTTGGTACAATATTAGTATATGGTTTAAACCAATTATATGAGCGTGTTATGCAAGATTTTACAAAACCACTAGCAGCAGCAAATGCTGTGCCTACAGCCAAGAACAAATGGCTTACAAAGGATAGACTCTCGAACTTTGTGTTTTGGTTTTGTATGAGTTTTGGGTTTTCGTCAGCACTAATACTTGCTAATATAGGTAGTAAACAAAATACTTTCTCATATTGGATCTCGTTTTTATTTTGGGTTACCATCATTGGTGTTCCATTTTTAGTGAGTCGCTTTTCTAAAACAACCTTTGTAAAAGATAAGATCTTTTTAAACAGCGAAGGTAATGTAATACCAGAAAAAAACATGCCAGACTTAGGTGTTATATTTTTGTTTACAGTATTAGCATTGGCTATAACAGGATTTCTTTTTGATAAATTTAAAATATTAGACCATTTAGGTACTGTTGCCATAGCAATGGTTTTATTTGGTATTCCTAGTTTATTTTTCATATATAAAAATTGTCCTATTTCTATTTTATTTAACCTTAAATATTGGGAACTTAGATCCACAGAGCGACGTAAATCGTCAGGCAATGACGACCATCATGCAAAATATACAAAAAGTTGCCGTGATAGAATGAATAGCCCTGTATATCAAAATCTTCCTCAAAACGTTCATTATAGGCATCGCCAGTTTATTTCTTTTTTGGATCAACATATTGACCACCAGTATTGTTAAAGGAATAGCGTGGTTTATGACCTTTAGGAAAGGGTGTAAACTCCTTAGTCTTTAAATCATATGTACCACCCTTTGGCTCATAAGGTTTTCCAATAGGGTCACCGAGATCTAGATCGCTTTTAACATTTTCTTTTGGACGACCAATGCTATTGCCTGCATTGCCTAATGTGACAATATTTGCTGCTGGATTAACAATGTTACTAGCCGCAAAACCTTTTCCAATCCTATCCTCCTCATATTTATCTATTTTTTCTTGTTTATCGCTCTGCTTATCTTTGATATCATGCTGCTCCTTTATATAACTCATAGTGTTTTTATAGCGACCTTGCTCGTATTGATCCTTCATGCGATCATGATCGCCAGTCATTTTGGTTTCAGCCGACTTTATATCGGTATCAATATTATTTTCCTTAGCAAATTGATCCCTTTTGTCTCCTATATTACTATTTATCTGGTTGTTGCTTGCAAAGTCACCAACCTTATTGGACGTCTGAATTTGTTCTCCTTGCGATTTAATCTCATTAAACTTCTCCTGATATTTAGCTGATGTAAAATCTCTAAATGCTTCTTGAGCCTTATCCGTTTTCTTAGATACCGCCTCATGAGCGTCTCTTGCGCTACCTCCGTGTAATTTTTGGTAATGATCAGCTACGTCCTGAGTAATGTCTTTTGACATTTCACTAGAGTTGCTTTCTGCAAAACTATAGGTTTTATTATGAGAATCTATATTGCTCTTGTGCTGGGCAATAGATTTATCCAATCTTTCTACTTCCTGATAACTTTCTCGTACCGAGTCTTGCGTATTTTTATCAACGCCCTTGCTTTCAAGATACGCACTATGTTCTGACGCTCTGTCAGTAGTGCCAGATTTGTTATTTGAATTTATTCCACTCTCAATGTCATTCACTCCTGTTACCTGTTGAGAGCTTGAATTTCCAGCTGTTACACTACCACCAGCCTTCACGTCTACGCCAGCTACATATTTGGCTATTCTTCCTGCTGCTAACATAGGATCTACCTCTCCCTTTAAATGAGCTTCGGCATTTTGTTCCCAGGTATAGTTATTTGTATCGTTCAGACGATCAATCGCATTTAACGTCTTCATTACTTCCCGCCCCTCCTCTGTAGAAGTATCAATATTATATCCGTTATCGGTTTTGGTATTTTGAGCTAGGCTATGTAATGCAGATGCTTCTGATGCTACCATCCTATCAAACGCTGTTGACCTTGTGGCAGTCTCTGACTCCATCTCTTGAGTCTCACGCCTAACACCTTCCTCTCTATGCATGTTAAAACCAGAACCTTCGGTATATCTGGTCTCTCCGCTTGAAGTACTCTGACCTGCCCCACCAAAGTAAACAGCCTTGCCATCTGGTCGAATCATTTCCATGCTACCGTCTGACATCATACTCCTTGCTGCACCGCTAACATATTGCATGCTACTGTCATGTTTGTTGCTAGAGACGTTGTCATTATTCTGATTTCTGATGGATTCGCTGTCCCACTCTCTTCTTCCGCTTGCTTTCTCACCAGCCATTGCAGATGCTGCGCTATTAGCGTTTGCCATAACAGAGCCAGCTAAATGCATAAAGCCTCCTTCCGCCATGCGAGTAAGCCAAAATGCTAGAAATGGTATCATAAGGCTTAGGTTTGCAGCAGTAGATGCAATTGAGTCGAACTTCTTAAGCTCCGTAGACCAGCTACTGTAGCTAACTATGGTTGCTGGTTGATAGGCAAAATCTATAACCATGTTGATCATTGAAAATAATGGTGACCATAGGGCAAGAGAGAATGCTGCTGTTATCCATGCTTTATATTTTGCGATGCCTCCAGTTAGGATAAGCATTGGAAACAAAAAGATGAATGATCCATATACTATGATCTTCATAATAGCCAGTGAGCCTGTTAGCGTCTTTTCTGCTAAATCTCCTGAGATTAAACCACCAGCTTCATTATGAAGCTGGGCTTTTGCTGCTGGATACTTACCACTTCTATAACTGTTTACTGCATTTATCATCATGTTGTGTTTAAGTAATGCATCAACGCTACTGTTGTTTTTATATAGAACTCCAATTTGTGCCTTTATGTTTTGATTTAATGCCCTTGATGCTGGATTGTAATTTGCATCCTTGCCTGCTCCTTGGAATTTCCAAGACCATGATGTAACGTTAGAGCCTATGGCATCGGTAAACTTCTTCTCAAAATATGGTACAGCGTCCTTACATTTTGGATGTGGGTCAACTCTTGTTCCATTTACTGTCATTGGCGTTCTTGTAAATGTTCCAGCTGTGCTTGATATTAGTCCCCACATATCCTCACTTTCAACAAGCTCTTCTTTGGTAAACTGTTTACCAATCATAGATGGCAAGATCACGCAGCGTTCTATAAAGTTTGACATGTTACTGATAAATTCAGGATCACGTACTTTAGCTTGCAACACCTCTTTTTGCAGTCTTGCGCCAAAGACAGTACCGTAATGATAATAGCTATGAGCTGATGCTCCATCTACTAGGCTATATACTTGATCAAAGCCAGCAGCTAATATATGTCCGAAGTTTTCTATTACTCCGATTGGAAGAGCAAATGCAAGTGGTATGTTGTCTACTTGCCAGTAATGTTTTTCTACATTGTCTTTAATTGCCATTGTTGCAGTTGGAAGAAGTAATGCTTGAATGAATATTCCCATAGCCATTACTCTTCTAATAGCCGATCTCCATTGATCATCACTACTTGCTGCTGCCATCTGTATGGCATAGGTAAGTCCCGCTAGAAGCGAGACTGTAGTGATTACACTTGTGTAGAAATTAGAGTTTCTAAACATAGCGATAGCTTGCAATGTGTGGTAGATCAGCTCGCTATAGCCGTATGAGTATATTGTAAAATCTAGCATATCTATTATTCTTTTTTTGTTTTGTTATCTATTTTTTAATATCTATTTTCGTTTAATCCTGACTATGGTTGTTGAAGAAATCCTCGAACTTCTGATTAAAGAATCTTCTATCTTGATGTAACCTTGCTTTACTCTGGGCTATTGTGTCGTATCTCTTAAATGCAGCATTCTTATGTTCTGCAAGTAACCTCATTGTTGTTCTGGCTTCCGCTTCAAATGCTTTAAAAGCCTCACCATCTGCAATTTGGGCAAATGCTAGTTCTCCGACCGCTTCTTGCACCTCCTGTAGAAGGAGTGCCAAGTAGCTGGTAACTACATCAAAGCATAGAGCTTCTATGAACTCTGATTGATTCAGTGCAACATTTGCTTTGTTTGAGTAAACACCTAAATCAATTTCAATCTTGGTAATAAGGGGCATAGAGGACAAGGATACTAGGGTTTCTTCCTCACCCGTTAAATCTCCTTGATTGACATATACTTTTTCAACTATCTGCTCTATTAGTTTTGATATTTTGGTAAATAGAACTGAGTCTTTATCGATTGCAGCCTCGCTAATAGTTGGCTTGAGGCATTTTTCAGTTTCATCGCATGTATAGAGCTTTACTTTGTTTGAGCCAGTTCCACCTACTCCCATGAAGTCTTTGATCAAATCCTTATTAATAAGTGACTTCTTATGGACTACAGATGGCTTACCATCATTATCTTTAGTGCCAATGATAGTACCTGATATACTCATCAGTAACTCCTTAAGCTCTCTGCCGCCAGCGTCAGAAGTGGTTTTTTTTGCAAGAGCCTTCCAAACTAGATTGAAATTATCACCAAGCTGGGATTCTAGTTCTGGGTTCTTGGTAGCATCACGACCATCGTCTTCCTTTGATCTTGTAGTAACATCAGCAGCATCCTTGCCCTCGCCCTTTAGCACCATATCTGCTTGTCTGGTTGCTCTTGAGGAGGCTGCCATTTTAGATGCCATTCCATCTACTAACTTTGTCATATCTTCACAATCAGTTTTTGCCATGCCATTAATCCAGTCAGCTTTAGCATCCAACCATTCCATTAAATCCTGACATTGAGGGCATAGAGTTTTAATTGCCATCATTCCGCCATAAGTTACTGCGTTTTCTACTAGTCCTTTTAGATGGTTCATAAGTTCTGCTGATGATACTCCGCTTATACCTCCTCCTAGTATCTCAAGCTGCGCTCCGCATGGCAGACCACCCATCTTACATGATGGCGCTCTTACGTGTAGTAATTGCAAGCCAGGGTTTGCTGGGGTTTTAATAACAACAGAGCCTCCAGTAAGGTGACCTCCTTCTTGTTCTTTTGTGATAGCTCCTTTAGTGACATTACTCATAGTTCCACTTGGAAATACGTTTTTAACCAAAGTATCCAAACCAGCAAATGCGTTATTTGGCAGGAGCGATAGAGATAGCAGCAATATCAAAGTAACTTGCCTTAGATGCTGTTTTATTTTGTTATTAAGGTTTGATATCTGGCTCATTATTTTTTTGCCTCGTCTTTACTTTCGTTTTTGTGTTTTTCTAGGTAATCAGCAAGCAGCAACGCTTTATCCTCTAAATCAGGAATAGATACAGCTCCCCTTGCTAGTTCAAAGCGCATACTGCTATCCTTGGTAACTGCTATTACAGTTGGCATAACATTTAGATTTAATGCCTTTGTAATTGCTGGATTATTGTGAGTTTTAAAATATTTGCTTTTACTGTTATCAGCTGAGACTGCCTCTACTTTGAATCCGTATTTATTGGCAAAGGAATTGAGGTGTTTCTCTAGCAGCGGGCAATGAGAGCAATTCTCCTCTCTAAATACGAACAGCTCTATTTTAGGGATTAGTGATTTAATGGTTTGCTTATCTCTTGCCTGCTTTTCTGATTTCTTAACATTCCTTCCGTAAATATTTTGCGGAGCGTTTAAATTATCTGCTAGATTTGGATTTAGGAAATTTGCCATAGCAAAGTTGCGGGCTAATGTCATTGATGCGTTTAGCATCTCTTGTTCCTTTTCTTTGTAGAGCCTGATGTAATTTATGTTATCTGGGTAACGGATCATCATGTGACGTAAGTTCTCAAGCTCTTCCTTAAACTCTTCGTTTTCATGTTTTGCCTTTTCCATCTCCTCTTTTGTTGGAATATGATTTGGGTCTTGCGGCTCTTGCGGTGGGTTTTGATCTACACCCTCATCCCTCTCCTTTTCTTCAAACCATAACCAGCCACGATAGCTCTGATTGAAGAAATTAGATTTTGCAGCATTGGCACTGGTGCTAATAAACAAGAATAGTAAAATTATTATTTGTTTCATTGTTCGATCTCGCTAAATTCTCTTTTTAAACGTGATAGCTCGCTTTGAGCGTTTGACTGAATTTGCCATAATCTCATAAGCTCTGGATACCAAGGCTGGTGTTTATGTCTTGAAATCTCATAGCGAGAATTACTATGTCTGTCTAAAAAGGCATAATAAGGTCTTACCGCTTGCTCATATTTACTTTCAGCAAGGGCTATTTCTTGTTTTTTACGATTAATCCGCTGTAACTTTTCTTGCCTTTCAGCCTCTATTTTAGCCAAACGTTCAGCCTCGGCTTTTCGTTGTTTTTCTGCTGCTATTTTGGCTACTTGTTCCTTACTCTCCCGCTCTAACCGCTCTTGCTCAATACGTCTTTCCTCTTCTGCTTCCCAAGAATCATCTTTAATGTTTTTATTTAGCCCAGCAAATCTGTTATCAGGATTATTCTCATCGCCGTCATATTCCTTAATGTTCATATGAGCTTTGATGGTTGCTGCTATTTCTTCTGGGTTAGGTGTTTTGTATGTGCCTGTGAATTTGACCATCAGCTCATTAACAAAGTCACTGAAATCCATCTTGCTAAAATCAAGACCATTTCCAACCTTATTGCCATGTTTGTCGTAGCCTGTAATTTCTTCTATAGTTAGCCCTCTGCAATTAGGTCTCTTTCCATTGCCAAAATCAATACCTAGCTGTTTTCTCCCCTCTACTTGCACTACTTTTTCTAGCATATTACCGAAGCAACAGAATTTATGTTTAACTACTACCCCGAACTTCCCTTTATTTTCTTTGCCAACATATACGCATAGATTCTTTTCTCGAAGCTTCATTAGACTGACTTCATCCTTGGTACATTTTGCGCCGAGTTGTTTTCCCCAGCCTTTTGCAGTTTCAGGGCAGCAATTACTATAGCCTGCTGCTTTTTTAGAGCAGTGGCTTTGGAATCCTGCAAATAAGCTAAAATTATGATCCTTATCAGGTTTCATGTGACTACTAGAATGAAGCTTAGATACTGCGTCCATCATCTCCCCATTTGTAAGATATGATTTATCAACGCAGTTACCATCTATGCAAGGCACTCCTTTGCATACGACTTTTTCCTCGCCTTCTTTCTCGACTAGATCAACTCTCGCTTCTTTGTTTTCCTTTTGTGTGGTGATCCAAGATTTACAGGAAAACTCACGTTTTAGATTAACGCAATAACCCATAGAGTCTTTAAGCAGGCATTCCTTATTGGCGACAGCGTAACAATGAGCATATAGCCTACAATCATTCTTACTCGGGTAATTGCACGTTTTTACGTATGAGTATTCCCAGCATGGCTTATACACATCAAATCCATCTACTTTCCTTGTGGCTGCACCACTTGTGCATACCCTACCCTGATCATGACATGGATATTTTGAAGCAAAGCGATTACCAGCAAAAGAGTTGCTGGTGATTAGGATGTAGCACAAGAATACGAGAAGGAATCTTATATTTTTCAGCGTGGGGATATGTTTGACTATGTGATTCATCATTTGATACCACACCTCTCAGTCCAGTCTTCACTCCACTGCTCGCATACCTGGTATGGCTCTCTATAGGTATAACCAAATTCATATTCATCCCATGCAACACGCCATCTACATCCTACTGGGTTGATATTACCTATTCCTCTACCTGGAAAATCTACATGCTCGCCTATTTGCTCAAGAGGTAGTCCGAGATGTGCTGCTATGTGCGCTCTTGCATCTGCAATTATTGCAGCAGGATTATGACGCCATGGTGAGTCTATCTGATATTCTCCCCATCCTTGTGGATGATGAGAGGTTATGTGCCAGCCCCAGCGTTTCTTTTTCCACTTAACCGCCCAGCCCCAGTTCATCTTATTATGATGCAACCAGTGACCATTAAATCTTATTGTTCTTGGAACTGGATCTTTGTATCTTGTTCCAGTCCGTATGCATTTTGCAGTTAGAGTATCTCTGCAATTGTAACTATTTCGTAGTTCCTCGCAGAATGTTTGATTATAGATTGTATCTCTATGATTAGATGTTCTGGTTTGTAGGAAATATTCAGGCTCTACTTTTTTATCTCCTTTGACGGTTTTGCAATCAACGCCTAAATCTTTTAACTGAGCTAAAATACTATCGAGCAATTTATCTTGCGCCTCTGCTATGGTTTTTGCATCTTTTAAATGTTGCTTTTCGCCTGGTCTTTTAGGATCTCTATAGATTTTGTTTAAAGTATCATCTTTGATTAGCTCCTCCCTGCCCTTTGAGGCTAAATCATTTTCATTGATGGACTCTAACTTGCTACTTTCACCCTCAAGTTCGCTTTTGCTTTTCTTGGTAATATATTTGAGTCCTTGTGGGTTTCCTCCCTCTCCTCCCATGGAGTCAATACCACCTTGCTTGCCATGCTCTAATTTATTGGTAAAATCTGCAAAATTATTAATTGAGCTATCAAACAAATCTGTTTGCTCGTTCTTTTGAGTTGGGATTTCTACCTCAAGATGATCCGCCTTAGCTATTGATGTAAATAGGTAGAATCCCATACATAGCCAGAATATAAGAAGCGGGATAATAATAAGGAGAAAGAGTTTATTCATTGATCCTCTCCTTCTGCCTCAATTAACTTATTTTGGGCAATTTCAGCTAACTCTCCATGGTCTTTAAAAAGCTCAAGTGCTTTTTTTATTCCGATAGAGCCTGTTACTTTGTCGAATGTGACCTTTGGATTCTCAGTAAACACATCTTCTTCCTTTGCTAGAACAAAGCTTGGAACATTTGTGATGCCAAACTGCTTAAATGATTCATCGTCTATTTGCATCGCAATAGCGTTATTATCATTTCCTGATATCTCAGATACCAAATCTGATAATTTGCGCCATGAGCCATCAGGTAATCCTTGAAATACTAATATAGCGTTATATTTCTTAGCAGATCGTGCATATGATTTAAGGAGGTTCATACTCATAGAGCTACTAACATAAATACGAAGAGATGTATTGGACGTTAGATCGTCTGAGTCATCGCTTGGACTTGAATCGATACTATTTCTAGCTTGATTAATATCACGCCCTAGCATCTCTTGTAATTCATACCATTTCTTTTTAATTGTAGGCATGTTCATCTGCATTGATCTTTTTCTAATATCTTTGGCATATTCCAAATCTTCTATTTTAAATTCAAACCTTGCATTGTAATCCGCCTCGTCTTGTTCTTTGCTTGGCGTAGCAATCGCATTACCGCAAAACAGCAGTAAAACTAAAGGAAACAGCAGTTTTTTTTGCGCCATATCAAGTACCCCCAATCTTGTCCGTCATACGGATATTCTTTAAAATTACTGTAGAGCATGTCAGACATGCCAAGTGGAAAGCATCCCATAGATCCTTTAGTGGATTTTGGGTTGACCATTTGCAGCTTGTATTGTTTCTTCTTGATTTTAAATGCTCGGTTTTTTCTGCAGATATCACCATTTATTTCATCGCTATCTGTTGCTGTTCTCATGGACATCCCCATGCGATGCATTTTAGCAATTATTCGGTAGGTAAGGAGGCTGCTATTTTGCACTCCGCCAATATGGTCAGAGTTTGCTCCGCTAAAGGGATAAATATTACCCCAGCAACCAGCACACCAAAACATTGGCTCAAGTGGCATATTAAATGTACTTGCAGCACAGTCTAAACCACATGATACTTGTGCTATTGGATTACCAAACAATATAGCCTCTGGATTCATCAGAGATTGAAGTTTTGGATCGTTCCAGCTAATGTCAAACTCGCTCATATAAGCAACATCGACAGTTCCACCCTCTAGGCAAACAAAGTCAGTAAGTAGCTCAAGCCAGTAAATAAGTGGGTATACATAATAATGAACATGATAGAAGCTTGTGTGGGTGTTTCTTCTATCGCCCCCACGCTCTGCTGTAGATATTTTCTTCTTATCACTACCGAACTCTATGCCTCCGAGATTTACCATGCAGTAAGGTGTTCTAGTGACGTCAACAAGACGTGCTGGCTCCCAGAATCCAATCGATACTCCAGGTATTGGTACGTTTGCTTTGTTGCATAGGCATAAAGGAGATTTTGGATTGGCTCTATCACGCTTTTTAGGTGACATCCCTTTGCCGATAGAGAATCCGCCAATAGAAATAGGCATAATGCAACTCCAGCAGACATCTGTTATCGGATTGACAAAATGCCCCTTGCAAGTTACGCTAGCGCTTGCTGATATGGGTATTGTAATTGCTACAAACAGCATGATTATATACCGATGTAAGTGTTGTAGCTGGCTGGTAGTTCTGATCCTCCAAGATACGAGACTACCTACCAGCGAATGCTGATGTTTCATTTTTTACCTTTAACTATCATATCTTGCAAAACCTCATAAGCTTTAATATCATGGTTCATTACCATTTTGTGAGCCAGTTCTGGAGTTACCTTGTGTTTTTCTATTATTGCGGTTTCAATAAACAGTGTATTTTTGTTTAGAATTGAATTATCAATAATTTCCTTTAATTGAGATTTTAATTTATCTTGTGCGATTTTACGCTTCCTCTCGTCCTCTGCCATAGCGGACTGCTCTTGTTCAATTCTGTTTTTTAATTCTGCATGCACCATCCCCAGAGTTATCATGTTATTTGGGTCTTGTTGTAATATCCTTATTACCTTATCTATACGCTCTTTAGTATTAGGACTTGCTGGATCAGCCAAATTGGCAAAAGAAGATACAGATGTAAATATCCCTATCAGAAATATGCAAATAGCAATCTTGCTTACAAATGTTTTGGCTTGTGATGCGTGTTTAGTGTTCATGTTAAACTACCTCTTTTTTAAATTTGTTATGTAGCATAATACTGATTGCAACAATTAAGTATTTTATCGCTACATACACAGACTCCGTGTCAAAATCTTCCTGATAGTAAACACTCAACATGTAAAACAGCATTATTGAAAACGCAATTAATGTGACAATGATTTTCATTTCTTTGTATGTAGGAAGCTCATAATATTTAGGTATATCTTTAAAACATATAGTGGCTAGTAAACTTACAAAATGTAAAGCAGTCGCTAGTTTGCCAGCAAAAATCAATCCAAGAGCTAAACTAAGGATAACGCATTTTACAATAGGTTCGTTTGTGCAAAAATCTGAACTTAAATTTAAAGCAAAAGTAGTACAAAAACAGCCAAGGAGCAGTAATGTATAAAAACTATAACGCTCACATATAATTTTAATTAAATTCATCATCTTGGTACCTCAATCTCTTCTATTTTGAGAGCCAACCCCTCTTGCACAACAACAGCAGGACTTGCTTTAATGCCAAACTTTGTAGTTAACTCTCCGCTTTGATCAAAGTACACCTTATCAGCGTGGATCTCTCCTAGCTCTTCTTTTAACTTGAATACGCTACCCCCAATAAGGATCACTCTATCTTCTATTATTTGATTCTTTACTTTAGGACTTGGGGTCTTTAGTCTCTCTTTTAGCCATTCTATTTGATCTTTGTTTCTGCCATCTACAAAAAATATTCTTCTGTTTAAGTCCATATGCTCTAGAGGATTAACTGTAGTTCCCGCTTTATGTAGTATTTTTCCGCAAGGTAGTGCAGCATCTTTATCAAGAGTATAACTTGGGTCAAAATAGAACGTTCTGTCTTTCGTTGCTGTCTGGATGCCTTTTACGGGAGTGGGATTCTCAACTTTGTGTTTGGCTCTTTTTTGTATTTTGTCTTTTTCACTTTCAATATCCACTTTCTCCATACGATTTTTCATCATCTGGATAAATGGCTCTTCTGTTATTTTAAAACTCGCTCCATGAGTTCCAAAATCTATTGCACTTGCATTTGTAGGTAGTATTATTTGCAATAATATAATCAAGACTATAAATATTATGAAAGCCCTGAATACTATCGTTGTTGTTTTTGTTATTGCATTACTTTCTATATCATTTGAGGCAATGGCTGCCTCTAAATTTGATCTTGATGCTGGAGCTAATACACCTTGGTACTCTTTAGTTGCGCCTATTATTTCCTGTATCCTTGCTCTCTTATCTGTGCGTCTTATCAAAGAATCTCCTGAATATAAATTTTTTATCATACTACTTTTTTGTCTTTCATTGATTGTGGTATGGCTTTTGGTCTAGTGGTAACTGCTATAATTAGAGATAGTATCAACATCTCGATTAGAGAATTAGGATATATCACTTCAAACCAGTGATTAATAATTAGACAAAATGTTGCTACTGCGATCAATGAAACAGCAGCTACTGTTTTTTCTCTATCCATTGCTACAATTTGTATAGGAGATTTTTGCTGTGGTATAAAATACAAAACTAGCATACCAAATATATGTATAGACATCCCTGCTTTTAGCGCAGATATGAATAGCAAATAAAAAACCTGAGCAAAACCAACCATTTTATTGACTTCTCCTGATGCCCTAACATATTCCTGCATCAGGATGTCATTCGTGAATAAGATTGTTAAAATCACGCTGAGTAAAGATGCTTTCATTGAATAACTCATACGCACTCTTATTTTCGTATCCTGATCTTGTTTTTTGGAAAGCCCAAAACCGCTTAACCATCTAGCAAAACAAACCATCAAGAGCATCATACAAAATATGATAATGCACTCATTACCACTTGGCGTAGGCTCTCCTGTAAACCATATAAACCATGTGCCAAGCAAACTTAGTATTATTGTTTCTTCAAATCTTTTGATTTTTAAATTAGTCATGCACCCCTCTTGTTATTTTCCATATGCTTTGGCAACTCTGGCAATGTTCCATATTTTCTAGATAGTTCAATGATTGCCTCGTGCTTTGACACACCCTCTTTTTCTTTTTTTAGTAAGAAAGTGAAGTCTTTGTCTTCTGTTGAAAATAGTGCCGTTGAATATGGGTCTACAGCAAGCCTGCCTACTACATTTACTCCGTTGGTGCTGATTAACACTTCTGAGAATTTATTGGATGAGCATTTTCTAACTGAGCCAATAAGGTCTACGTATTTCTCATAAGCCTTTGATGCTGCAAATGCCTCAAGCCCCTCTTCTTTCTGCGCCATGATCAGTTTCCATGTAGAACATTCAAGTACTGCTGCTTGCGATTTCCTAGTTCCGCATTTATTGTCAAAGGAGCTTAAATCCTGAGTACAAACAACAAGGCTACCTCCGTATTTGCGAACAGTCCTTGCAAAACGCTCTAAGAAGCTTGCAGCGTAATCAAGTATCATCCATGCCTCATCAACAACTAGCATAAATCTTCTTGTTCTATCACCGCATAAGAATTGCATGGTGATTTGCATCAAGACCACCTGCAAGACTACAGCAAGTAATGGCTCATCATCAACAAGCTCTTCAAGTTCAAATACTGTTAGCATTTCTTTGAATGTTGCATCTTTTTGCCCGCTTCTGAAAAAACGTGCATGCATTCCCTCTTCTGTATAGGAATATATACTATCTGCCATAGCAGATGCTCCCTCTACTGACTCGCCTTTTCGGTTTTTTAGGTTGCTAAGTACTCCTGCCATTTTGGTAATATCGAGCTTGTCTCCATGCTCAGATATTCCAAGCATGATGGCACGCTCTATTAACGCCTCACTTCTACCATCACCAGATACTCCGCACATTGCAGATACCATTGATTTTGCATATATGATGCTGTCCTTGGTTACAAAATGTTTTTGCTTACCTTCTTTTGCAGGGACTTCTAAAATCTCAATGCCGTCTTTTTCCTTAATATCTTCTTTTATATTGCTTTTGCCTATTTTAAGGGCTTCTATTTGCTCCTCTAGTAAGCCTGTGATTTCTGATATTTCAGAGGTTTTTTTGCCCAGCTGTAGCATCTCAAGTGCTTTAACAAAAATAGCCCCGCTGCCACTTAAACCGCTAAATGGATTTAGAGATATGTTGCTGTCTTTGTTAAAACTCACCATCTCACTCTGCCTTCCCAAAAGATGAGCGATGTTTTTATAGCTTCCACCAATATCCATAACAAACACTGCAACATTTTTTGTAAGCATTGCCTCTATTAATGCCAGTGATAAGAATGATTTACCAGAGCCTGGTGGCGCCATGATGATCACATTATAATTACCACCCCCTCCTACTCTGTGGAATGGATCAAACAAGAATAACTGACCACGCCTGCCCATTAATATTACTCCTGATGTAGGTACTCCTTTCCACTCTCCTTGAAGTGGGAGTTTTGCAACTACATCACCGCTGAGTGCGTATCTTGTTAGTTTGAAGAAGTTTAGCATCCATAAATAGCTAGATGCCATCATAGGCAGCATGCTAAGGCTGGCTATTCTTTGTATTTTATCGCAAACAGCTAATTTCCAATCATGGGCATTATATAGGCTTTTTAATACCTCTTCTGCTGTTTCTATATCCGCACTTGGCGCAGTGACCATAACAAGCATTGATTCTCTAAGGAATATCTCACCTTTTTTGCTAATAGCTTTGACCTGTATCCATTTGCTTGCTTCTTCTTTTGCAAGTAAATCATCTTTTGTATAGGCTTTACTGCTGGCGTTTATTACTCGATCGCCACGAGCTAGAATGGTGCTTTTTCCCTTTGTGCCGATATCATTTGCTAGGCTATAGCAAATGATGAATCTTCCAGGTATTGCTTTATATTCATCGCCAAGTAGATTAATCATTTCAACTAGAGAGAATCCACTTGGTAATTCTGTCGGTGATAATACTTTAGAAACCAAACCACTATCATTGTGAATGATTTTATCCTCACATACAGTAGAGTCATTGTTTTTAAGAATTTGCGAGCTGATATCATTTAGAATATCGTATTTAGCTGGGTCTTTTTTAGCAAGGCTCATCTGAAGGATTTCAGAGGCAATATCTATAAGCTCATTTGCGCTGCATAATCTTGGGCTAAAGTTCTCAGCCTTTAGCTTGTTATGTAATTTGCGTTTAAAGTTTAGAGTTTTATCTAAAGTGGCATCTCCTTTATCAGGAATTGAGTAGCTTACAAATAAACGGAAGTTACGAGCGAGTCTGCCATCTTGTGCATTAGCATAATCTCTTGAGAGGTTTTCTATAAAATGACGGCGGTAATAGGTAACTCTTTCAAGTTCCTCACCTCCGTATTTGCGCCCTTCTTCCCATCTTGTAAGGACTGGCTCTATGTTATGGGAAGCAATGACTATAAACTGCAAACATCCACCAGCTGGTAGCTCATCATTAAAGAATAATGTTAAATTCTTTTCTATAGAAGTATCTGAGCCTACAAGAGCATTTACCTCCATAAAGAAGCCAAGCGATCCCTTGTTAAAGGCAATATTTGTCTCATCATCAAAATAATCATAAAGCAGGCAATCAGAAAGTGGCACTGCGCCTCCTGTTTCTTGCGCCATTGCTTTTTTAAGTTCCTTCATAGGATCAAGTCCACGCTCTCCGTTTTCTCTAAAACCGCAAAAATCAGCTAGTTTGCTTAAATGCTTTTCAAATGCCAGCATTAGACTCCTCTGTTGTTTTCTGTTGTTGTACTTATTTCTTGTTCTTTAAGTTTTGGGGTGTCAGAGTTTTTAAGAGGTTTGTACTTCTCTTGTTTTTGCCTTTGCTCATTAAAACGCTCTATCTCACCGCTATTTATCATCTGGTCAACTCTATCCATTGGGGCGCAATATACACCCTTAGAATCACCGCAATTAAATGATGATTTGTAAGTAGCACATGCTGTCAGATTTAGTAGCATTGTTGTAATTATTAGGATTTTTGTGATCTTCATTCCATATACTCCGATTTAATATCTGCTAATTTACGAGCAGCCTCCTTGCTTCTTTTAATATTTGCTTCTGGATTATTAGGATTTATTGCTCTTGCTTTTTTAATTTTGCTATGGGTGCTTACCTCACCTACAAAGAAGCCTTTGGTTATTTGAGCATTGATTCTAACTCCTGATGGTACTGTGAGTATTGGCGACATTGCTTCTGCTTGTCTTAGGTAGTAATCTGCTATTTTATCGCCTGCGTTACTTGCACCAGATAGAACTCCATCGCTAAGCAAACTCTTTGCGCCCTTTGTCTTTGTTGCAATCACCCCAGATGCGCTCATGCTAGAGCCATCTTGACCTTTAGCAGAAGATGATATACCGCTAATCAAGCCTCCTATTGCTGCATTCTTTATGTGTTTGCTTGATGTTGCAATAACAGTTCCTTTGATGCCGTTTAGTCCGTCACTGCCAAATATCTGACCTGCTACTCGGCTTGTGATGTACGTACCGTCCTGCTCGCATATAAGTTTCTCAAGGCGAATAATTGCACGCTCACTTGAGAGATCGCCATAAGATGATCCCATAATACGACAATTCTCTAATTTGAGATCGTTTAGGTGTGATAGGTTTGTGGTTTCTTTTCTGCCTCGCTCAAACCTACCAATAAGTTTGATAGCAACTGGTGTTGCATTCTCATCTGGTGTATTTAATCCAGTAGAGACAGCAATACCGCCAAGTAAGTGACCAGTGAAGTATGTTCCCTCTGGTATGTAGTTTTTAGCAGATTTTGGAATATCTAGCTCCACCCCGCTCTCATAAGTTTGTTCCTCAAGTTCTACTCCTTGATAGCTAGGAGTTTGTTTATGTTCAGACTTTTCTTTGTTTAGTCTTTTCATATCAAGGCTGGCACTTGATAGTTCTTCTTGCGCCATTTTGAGTTTTTCCTTGGTGTCCAAGAGTTCTTGCTCTATAAGGCTACTTGCCTTTTCAAGCTTTTCATCTTGGGTTTTTGATAATTCTTGTATGCGCTGATCTATATCTTTGACCGATTGCTCTTGTTTTTCCTCGAAGTAATTACGCCAGTGCTTCTCTGGGTCTAGGTTTTTATCTGCAAGCTCTACAGTAAGGACTGGTTTATCATTTTGTAGATTTGGATTTTTTTCTTGAGCCTTGCTTTTTACAAACAAGGTAATTGATCCAACAATAAAGGAAATGATCAGTAATCCTGCAATCAGAGTTTTAAATTGCTGCATTCTAATGCTGGTATTATTAGCTCCCTGCTTGTTATCAGAGTTACTGCTACCATCACCGCTATCAGCAACGCTATTGCTAATAGTTGAGTCGGTATTTTTGCCCATCACCCATTTGAAGTATTCTGTTAGTTTCTCTCTCATGCAGCCTCCTTAAATACTATGTAGGCTTTAGTTGTTTCTCCTTTGCTAAGCATTGTGTTTTCGATATGAACGCCTACTACGCCTTTGAACGCTTTTATTAAATCATCTTCAGTGATTTCTATAGATGAGTCTGATTTACTTCTCCTTGTTCGCTTGGTTTTATTTTGCAGAGTTAAAGTTGTTCCGTGTAATTTTCCAAACTTGTAGATATCACCACTTGTTGCTTTGATTTTGCTATTACCTGGAATAGTTACATTGCTACTTGCTTTTTGGACATAATATTTACCAATTAGCTGGTTTTTCATAGCATCTATTAGCAAGGAGGCTTCGCTTTGTTTGCTCCCACCTTGGTTATTTGAGAAGTTAAGGGATATTAGATACGGCTTTTTGCTTTTTACGACTGTCAAAGACATATCGATGATATCACCACTAGAGAGCAATACCTCAAAATCTATTTTGCTACCATTTGGTTCTTTTGGAGTAATAAATAGATTACTTCCATCGTCTGATAATATGGATGTAAAACCACTAACATTGCCAATTATCTTAGATACTCTACCGTGGTTAAAATTAATACGGTTAATAGCCTCGTCTGCAACATTTAAGGAAAGTTGTTTTTGATATGAAACTTCTATAGTTTTGCTATTGCTTTTATTAAGTCTATTTGTGATTCCATCTGTAAGTTTTTTATGCATATCGGTATCAAGTACAAAACCAGATGCGAGTGCTGCCTTAGAAAATAAGGAAACGCACAGAATGAGAATTATGTGATTTATTATTTTGTGCATTTAATTATTCTCCTCATTTAATTTAACAAATTCTTGCAAGTATAGTTTTCCGCCAAGCCAGCCGAAGCTAAGTCCGTAAATAGCAGGGGTTGATTCAAAGCCTTTTTCGCCAAAGCGACTGATTAACTGACCATGGGCTTTTACGGTTAATTCTTTCTCGTTAGTCTCGAGTTTCTTAACTGCAAAATGGGTGCTTAAGGAAAATTGTTTATACTTTTCCTTAGTGGTAGCAAAATACTCTATTAGAGCTTTCATGTAGGAGCTATCTGTTTGAGATACGTGGGCAAGCAGCTTTTCTTTTTTCCAATCAATCGATGCATGATCAAGATCAAGAAGGAGTGGTAGGTACATAGCTGTTACTTCCTCTAAGTAACTGGCAGACACTCCCTCGTTACTTGTCCATACCTCCTTGTTTAAGCCTGGTACAAGAATAACCCTCTCATCAGAGCTAATTATTTTGATGCAGAGTATTAGGCATGCACTCATTGCTATCATGCTTAAAAACATAAATATGTTACGCTGCCTTGCTACTTTCTCTATAGAACCTATTCTGCTCATAATTCTACAGCTCCGTCCTAGTTGACGAGAGAGGAGCGTTTTTATCCAGCCAGACCTTAGATAGCGGGAGTTTCCAGTAAATAACTCGCTGTAGTTTGCCTAAAAACCATTGTCTGCTTATCCAGCCACCAACCGTAAAGCCAATAGCTCCAAACCCTAGCCCCCAGAATAATCCTTTAGCAAAACCAAATAAGACAAGCATAACTACCCCGCCCGCCAGCGATCCAAGGTTACAGTTAAATGCTTTTGGCTCACTGTTTAAACAATCGATAAATTCTCTTCTACTCATAGTTTTTATCCCTAATTGATTTTAAAGTTAAATTTGTTTGCTTAAGCTTTCTAATGACATGACTGGATTCCATAATCTAGTCAGTAAGCATTGCAAGTAGAGCAAGCACTACAGCTCCTGCTGCAGTTGCTGCGAAGGCAGCCCTTGTAGCTCTTTGTCTTGCATCACCCTCTCCAACAACCGCTCCCGCAGTACCAGTAATTGCAACAGCCTTGCCCCAGTGATCCTTGATTCCTTTTATTACAGGATCAGTTGCAGCCTTTACGCCAGCGTCAATATCAAACTTAGAAGCAGCAAGAGCTATTTCTGGTAATATTATGGAGGCGAGTAGCGCCGATGCCCCGATGGCAACTACTACTCCTGCTTTTTTGTAGTGAGCTTGTTTTTGGTCTTTGGTTTTTGATAATAGATTCGTTTTGTTACTCATTATTTTATTCTCCTTTAATGTAGTTTGTTTATTTGTTGTTTCTGATTATTTTTAAATGTAGAAGTGATTTGCTTTTGTTCTGTTGTTTTATTCTCTATACGCAGCCTCGTTTATATCTCTTGCTATTTGCTCGAGTTTTTCTATAAGTTTTTGTGTTTCAATATCTAAAACCTCAGCTGTGGTTGCGAGTCTTATAGCGTTTCCGTACTTAAGAGCATGGGGTGCTTCGTTTGGTAATCCAGTATGCGATATATCAGGGGTTGATTCTTTTTTTATGCTTTTTGCAAGCGCATCTATAATGATCATTTGATCAGCGTGTTCGTTCCTTCCAATCATGCGAGTGAACTCTTGTGCATCACTTGCTGCTTTAAGTATTGTGGTTTTTAGATGTAATAATGGGTTACTGCTTGAGACAACAAAAGCTGGTACTTTCTTTTCTATTTTAGAATTTGGAGAAGCTGGTTGGCTTTGTGTATTACTCTTTGGCAGTAGGTGATTTGCACCTACTGCGACCAATAGTCCTACTACCCCGCCTATAAAAATTGCTTTCATTCTGAAATTATTATTTACGATCATCGCCAGCCTCTTTGTTTTTATTCACATTAGAAGAGCCAGATATCTGCTTAAGGCTAGCTTCTCCATATGAGCTTGGAGTGAAAGATGATAAAGGCTGCATATGAAGGTAAAGCGGAGAGTTTACAATATAAGTCTTGATACCCGTTACTATCTCCATGCTATTTAGGGATAAATAGGCGTTGATGCCGTCTGATCCTAGGGAAAGTAGTTTTTTGTTACCTTTGGCAAACTCCTCTTCCGTTAAATTTTGCCTTTCAAAGTGATTTGCAAATGCTAGGCGTCTCCCCTCTTCTTTTAAGTGCTGTAGATCTACAGAGGAGGCGTGCTTTTTGATCAGAGTATATAACCCCTCTTGTCTTTCGTTGTTTTTAATATAAGAATATTTCTGATCAATCGAGAGGAAGGCAAGAAATAGTATAATTATTCCAAGCAGGAGATTGGTCAGGTTTATATCTTGGCTTGTTACTGCTTTGCTCATACTTATCTACTCTTTACCTTGGTTTGAGTTTTTAATTGCGATCTTTGCCTGTTCGTAGAAGTCTTTTGGTACTAAATAGATTTTATCGCCATCTTCTAGGGACACTTCATGAATGCTAAACTTTGCACTATGTACAACCGAGGTAACGCTCTTTATAAGCTGCTCCTCTTGCCATTTATATATTGTGTATTCTTTTTTCTTTGGTTTTGTACTTTGGTCTTTGCTCGCTTTGTTCTCTATAGTCATATCAACGTCTCTATTCTTTGGTTAATTCATCCTCAATAGCATCAGATAGCCCACTCTGGCTATATTCTGCTTTAAATAACTTGCCGTTAATGTAGAAACTTGGAGTACCTATGAAATCATCATCTGATGCTAATAGTTTTGCGTGGTCAAATAGAGTTTTTGACTTGATGTCATCGTTTAAACAGAGATCATATTGTGAATTTGATATGCCATGGTTATTTGCTATTTTGTAGAGGTTTGCTCTGTAATCTTTGCTATAAGCCCAAACATCTTGTGTATGGAGTAGATGGCTGGTTAATTTTTGATATGAATCAATATCGCCTTTGCATCTAGCGAGCAGGCTGGCGTCAAAATCTTGCTTATTACCAACGCATTCACGCATTACATAAGCAACCTTGCCTGTGTCGATATATTTACGTTTTAATTCGGGAAAAACTTTTAAATGGTATTCTGAGCAATGAGTACAGGTTGGAGCAAAATACTCAATAAGAATTACTTTGGCATCTCTGCTCCCTATTACTATGTCATTATTGAATATACGCTCGTTACTTAGCTCATTAGCGCACTTTTGGGAAATTTTGCCATTTACAGAATTAGCAGGTGAGTTATTGTAATTGTCTCTACTGCTGTTTGCTAGAGAGTTACTTGCATAGAATAGAGTAAAGATTATCGTTAGAAACGAAATGCAAAATATTTGAGTAGTTAGTTTACCATGATTTAACGCATGGCTACTGCGTGCATTCTCAATATTATTGCTTGTAGGTGTATTATTTGTTATATTCACTCTTAACCTCAAGGTGGTTTAATTATTGCTTTGTTGTTGTCTTCCAACGGATATTAAGCGTCTCAATTCTTAGGTATCCGTTGGTGTTCTTTTTTTCTAAAATTCCTTATCTATATTTTTCAATTTAATCGCTTCCTATACTCCTTAATAATATCCGTCGTAAATCTTATATACACTTCAAAACAAAACTATAGCTCTTATATAATAAATTTACGATAATATAGATTACACTTTATGTAAAGTGTTATTTTTTGAAAAAATACATTTTTTTGTGCTTTGTTTTATGTGATTATTTATTTACATTTTAAATGAATAGTGTTAATTTTATGAAAAATAAAAACAATATTATACTTTATGTCAAGTTTGCCTAAAAAAATAAGTCAGTTAATGACTAATAAAAAAATCAATGCAGTTGACATAGAAAGAGAGACTGGGTTAAATCGAAACACTGTTTATAGCATTGTTGCTGGAAGCTCTAAAAACCCAAGCGCCCAAAATCTACAGCTTATAGCCCAAGCTCTTGGCGTGACTTTAGAATCTATTTTGATGGACGAAGAGGAGATGCGAATTAATTCTCTTTCTGAGCAGCAGATGCAGGCGTTTGCTGCAACAACAAGTGCAACGGTGAATATTATCGTTGCAAACAAACTGAATTTTTCTTTGGATAAATTGATTTCAATAATTAGGGAGGTTTATAAATACACTTTAAAAGCTACCCCACCTTCTGTAGATGAGAGATTTATTGACTGGCTACTCGACAAATACAAAGATTAATCTACCTCTTGCCACAAATCCATCTTATATTTATCGCAATATTTTAACATATCAATTGTGTTGGGGTGGTCTTTCCCAAAATCATCAATCTGCGGTTCTCCAAAACATTTATAGCGATAAATATCTTTAGTTTGACATGATGCTTTTGCCCCCTGCATATAAAGATAACTCACCTGTTCAACGTTGCTCCGCTTATCTTTGTACAAGTAAAAATAAATTTTTTGTGCATCTCTATATGATGCAATTGCCTGCTCTGCTTTATCTTGGTTAAGCAATATATCTCCTTGTACTACATAACAATCAGCTAAATATAAATTTTCTGAATAATCATCTTTCTGTGCGTTCCGTTCTTTATCTTTTAAAAATATTTCTATAGATTTCGTTATATGATCTGATGCATTTAGTATTTGATTTAAACCTAACTCACTTTTTGCCATTTGCGTATATATTCTAGCAAAAATAATGTGATCTTTTTCTTTGCTTGAATGCATATC
>JAOMYS010000010.1 GCA_028372485.1 Rickettsiaceae bacterium
TCACTTCTTCCAAATGCGAAACCTCAACTTAATTTACTATAGACGGAATCTCATATCGGTAGAGTCGGACTCTCTGCTCTCAGAGAGCTCGTATAACTCGTAAAGAACTCGCATGCGAGATGACAGGTTTGGAATAGCAATGCTTCGAATTTACGAGATGACGGTAGGTAATTTGTCATTCACCTCTTTTCAGGTCTTCAATCTTACGTACTTTACGCACTCCGATCTGAGCTTTCTCTGGTTTATATTCTTCCATACCAGCATTGGTTCTGTGAGTGTTAATATCATCAACATATTTATCTACCTCAGAAGATATCTCCATCTTACGATTATCAATTTCCTGCAGCACTTCCTGACTATTATGATAATTGTTAATTGCAGATTGCAGCTCTTCCATCTCTTGCTTATAATCTTCAGAAGAAAGACCGTTTTTCTCATGATAGTTCTGTAGTAGCTCTTTCATATTATCTTTTGTAATATCCTGATCTGGATATTCCTGTGATAGCATTTCATATCTAGGTTCTAAATATTCTTTTGCAAGACCGAATGTTTCCTCATATTCGTATTGGCGATGTATGAATGAATCCTGAGCCATAATATCTTTCTCTACTTCATGCGCCCTATCTATCATATGCTCCATATCCGAATCATTAGCATATTTACTCATATATGTATCACCCATCAAGGCAGGATCTTCGCCGTTACTTAACGCATCGTGTACTTTGCTTTCAACATTCTGCTTTTCAAGCTCTCTAAATGCAGAAAGATCTGTATGATCTTCTTTTGTAGCCTTTGCTAAGAACTCTGGCGAAGTTACATTTTCACCATGCTTACGGCTTAAATCTTCAATAGTGCGGTCAATATTACCTCGTTCAATCTTCAACCCCTGATCTTTTATCATCTCAGCATGTGTTTGCATGCGATAATTCTTTGCATCAGGATCGGTGTTAATCTCGTGCCATGCACCACCTGTAGAATCCCTATTAATTCTAAGTGACTTGTCTCCTACAATGGCTGAATGTATTGAACTCTTCAGACCTTCATATTTAGATATAATTTCTTCTCCAGTTTGTCTTTGCTGCATTTTTTTCATTTTCTGCCTCTCATCTGCAGCATATTTCAGCTCTTCTAAAGTACGGATAGTTTTACTATGCTTACCAAATAGACCTATTCCCTGATTGGACATCTCAATATATGCATCTACATAGGCTTCTTGGAAGTTCTTAGCAGCCGCTGCATCTTTTGCATACGTACGAAGTTCTCTATCATTTGTCAAAGAATCGATAGACTTCTTATCATCTGACGATAACTTATCATAATCTTTGCCAAATTTAGCTTTTGCGAACTCTCCTTTCAATTCTGAATATTTCTTATCTGATAATCCACTCGCTAATTTACTTGCGTTCTTATCACTAAGAGCTGGATCCATTTGTTTGAGCTTATCAGATAAAGCTTTTTGATATTGGGTAATTCCATTTCTATTAATACCAGACTGTTTCAGACCGCTAGATCTCTGCGCCCTTTCAAGCACTGCTTTATTAGGATTGCTTGATAATGCATCTTTCCTTAAAGAGTTTATACGCCTTTTATCTATAAGAGCAGATGGCGTATACCCGGATAATTTTTCTCGCCTCTCCTGACCAATGGTTTTATCTAACAACCTTATTCCCTTTCTTTTTGCAAGAGCTTTTATACCAGCTGGCATAGCAGCTAAAAGCTGATTAGATTTGTGGAAAGTATTCATCATTGCAGCTTCTCCTACATTCCCAATTTCCGTAAGATTACCCGAAGTACCAGTAATTAATCTTGCGATTGAAACTGTCAATTCATTAAATTTCACAAGAAGATAGATGGCAACAAATATCAATAGCAATCCATCAAACTGTACAAATTGTCCATTCCAGAAGTGATTAATACGCCTTACATCTTTTTCGGGATCTAAAAATGGAAGATCGATATACCTCTCTCCCGTGCACTCATATGCAGCGCAGAAATCATCATCTTTCGAGGACTTAGCGCTAATAATATTATTTTTTGATTTAAAATGATCAATTGGGATGGGTGTAAGTGTCTTTTTTCTTGTAAAATTCTCTCCCTTCATTGGGTGTGGAAACCACCAATAAAAGATAGAATCTCCTCCAACTGGACTCATCTCTCTCTTTGTATTTTTTCCAAATAGTGGGCTTCCATCATCATTTTTCATCTGGGGAATATCATATTTACAGATTCTAAAGCCCAGAGCACCATATATTTCTTGCCTTAATATCATTGAAATAAATATCAAGCCAGTGAAAAGTATTATTGGCTGCACAGCATATGATATGAGCTGCTTTAACCAATTTTCAAATAAAGACCTGGTAAGACCAAAAAGCATAAAACAGATGAATATAGGGCCCATAGTAATTATCATTCCAATAGCTATGAGGGCAGTCAAGTAAATGATTGCTGCCTCGAAGAAAACCATCAAAACAAAGTAAAGAGCTATGATAAATAAAATGATATATATGAAGCCCCTCCAATCAACAAATAGCAAAGAAAGTAGCTTTGAAAGAGTTTCTGGAGCAATCATTAAAGATATTATATCTGGCGATCCAGGGCCCGTGGCCCCGGCTTCCATTATCATTTTCAATATCTGTTCAACCCCGCCAATGAAATATACAAATAGATAATCATTGAAAAATGTCCAACTATACTCACTACTAAGAAGCGCAGAGACAATAGCAATTTTCCCTACCCTTACTATCACCTCGGTTTGCGTAAGCTGTATGTTACCAGCCAAAAATGATAACGCCGTGAACATAATATATAGAGTGAGGGTTGCAGATACTGCAGCCCTATAATTTGGATTACTTACAACTCCTTTATAGATATTTCTAATTAACCCATAATCATCATCTGTTCCAAATAAAAACTCTTTAACCAACTTCACACCATATGATATAGGATCTGGATCTGACCTAGTTAGTCCAGACTTTACGACAACACGATACTGACCATTATTATCGTCGTAAAATTTATCTAGAATCTTAAGATATAATTTTCCATTAACATATTCCCTTTTGTTTTCATCTGAACCGTAATCATACTTTCTTCCTCCAGCTTTACGGGTTTTTCCATTTTTATCGATTTCTGTCATAGAATAGCTAGTAGGCTCTCCTAAGTGGAAATTTAGCCCATCTGGTTCTTTTTGTGTTGAAATTAATGAATTAGGATCGTAACCTGGTTTTGTAATTAACGCATAGAGACCCACCCCCCTTTTAAAAATACATGGCACATTGGCTATTTTCGCATTAATGGTTTTGGTGCACATTGTTTGATCAATAAATTCACATGTTTGCAACCTTTCGCAAAAACTAGATAATTTATTACTATCTTTCTTTGTACCATACCATGGACACCAAGCAGATAATTCTCCCTTGCTATTATCATCTAAACCATATTCCCATCCCTTCACCATTATGGTCAAGACCCTGCCATTTACCCTGTAGTTTGAGTCTATCCAAGGACCAACTTGATCAGCTCCTACTTGACCTTCAAGCTTATCTTTATCATATCTAGAAGACACATTAAATTTAGCATGACCAAAATCATCAGCATCAATACAGACTTCTGAACTACATCCAGATAAAAGTAGCGATATACAAAATATTAGAAGTAACTTTTTAATCATTATTGTTACCCTCTACGCTTAACTTTCTGATCTATGATTTTTGCTTTTGCAAAATTCTTCACCTTCCCCAAAGCACGGGTTGGACTTATTATCTTATCCATATCATTTGTAATATCTTTTATAGGATTTAGCCCTGTTTGTAATTTACCATATTTACGTGCAGCAAGTACGTTAGTTAGATATTGAGCAATTAATGTTACATAATCCACTAATCCATTAGATAATTTACATAAAGCAAAGAATAAAAATGATGATGTTGCAACAACCGCAAATGTTCCAGAAGAATTATAAAAACTATCAATTGTGTTGCTATCTGCGAGTTGTGGAATATAGAACGGTATACCTGGCAAGAATGGCAAGCTAAATGAGAAATTAATTGGAATACCAAGATTATTTAAATCAAGTGAAATAACAAGAGGAATTAATGTACCCCAACATGCCTTAACCACTATTTTTGATAATTGAGCTCCCATAATTTGTTCAATCAGCAGGAAGAAAATAAGCAATATTGTTGGCTGCATCATATAGTTAAACATAATAGATATCCAATTATCAAACATACTTTTCGTACGCTCAAAAAGAATCAGCGTAATGAAAAATGGTGCAAGAGATATCATTACTGCAAGACCTAAAAATGCAAGGCAGTAACTTACTATCACCTCAAGGATTGCCCTAAAATATAAGAAAACACCATAAATAGTCATGATAGCAAAAAACGTTAAACCATTAAAAGGTTGTAGTAATTGTATAAACAATAACCCCCCAGGTTCTCGGGTTAGTATATTTGTCAAAAATAGGATCTATAAAGCTGAATACATTATCTACCCTACCGGTTACTCCCACTACTGAAGTCAGTAAGTAATCTGTACCACTAACAAAAACATCAAATAAATTACTATTAAAAAATGACCAGCTAGTGTCACTAAATAATGCGACCACTATTGCTATCTTTATCGTACGAACTACAATATTTGTTACTGTAATCTGCGTAGCACCTGCTAAAAACATCAACCCGTATATTATTACGTATAAAGTGAGTGCAGTGCGTGCAATATTTTGCAATGTGGGATTTTTTATAAGTTTAAAATATATTATTTTTGACAGTTCATTAAACTTTTCTCTTAAAGGCTTCACTAAATCACCATAGACTACATCAGAGAACCATGTAGAACCTGTATAATTCGCAGTATTCACTTCTATATTACCAGTAATAGCATCATCTGGAGCTACTACCCTCATCCATAGATATCCAGATTTATCAGCATTTCCCCTAAAGTTTTGATCAACAGATGTCCCGCTAGTTGAGTCATCTGCCACGCTATCTTTTAAAATTACATATTCAACTTTTATCTTGTCTAAATCCTCTTCACTAATGCTTCCAGATGAATGACCTATCTCGACATGCATTAGGTACCGTCCAAAATGAAGAAAATTCATAAAAAATTCACTAGATGAAGTAATTATACTTTCTAACTTAACATAATCATTAATTGACTCTCCGTTATATTTGTCAAAATTCTCCATAAATTGGGTCTGAGTACTATACATCCCATCAATAGACCAGCTGCTGGTAAAATCTAAACCTCCATTAGCATCACTCTTATAGTAAAAAAAGTTTTTATTAGAAAATGGGGAATAAGCGAATTTTTCTTCTATAGGCTTTATAGTAGTTCCACCCAATTTGATTTCCATTCCTCTGCCTTGATCATAGTAACACAGAGGGTTATTATCTTTACCATTTGCACTATCGGAGCAAGCTGATATATTTTGTTGATTTTTGTTAAAATATTTATTCTCTACTACCCCCTCTAAGGTCTTAAAATTTATCTGAACATCACGATAATAATTGGCGTATGGTATACAATATTTAGCATAATCATCTGCACTAGTGATTACATCGTTGCACCACCGATCTGTGTTAGTATATATTATTCTATTATCTTCAAGGCTAGTATCAGTATAAATTACAACTGGATTATCCCCATACCCTAGCTCTTTCTGCATCTGAGAATCACTACCAAAATAATATTTACTATTATCTATAGTGACGTTAATTACATCACCCTCTTGAACAGGGATTTTCTCTCTTCCTTTAAAATTAAAATAGTCTGTATAATTCTTTATACGCTGACTATAAACCATCTCTGGAGTATCTTGATATTTCAGTAGCTGACCATTTTTATATTGGTAAAAATCTGATAGATAGCGTTTTTGTGAGTAGTCATATTTCTGAATAAACAATTGAGGTTTTTTAAACCTTGGATCTATACGATATAATAATTTATATTTCGTTGGTCTTGATTTGAGCTTGTCCGTCGACCACTTTATCTGCAAGAGTTTATCTTCCTCAACGTAGCTTCCAGTAGCTATCCATTTTCCCGAATTATCTATATTTAAAGAAACATCACCATTGGTTATACTTGTAAATTGTGGAGGGTCAAGACATGAAGATATTGCCGAATCCATGGACTTAACATCAGCATTCATCCAGTCAAATTTGTCATCATCAGAACCAGCATAAACATTAACGTTTAAGCCTATTAGAATAATTATCATAAATGATCGAATTAAATACATAGTCATCACTTCTTATCGTCTATTTTATCTGATATGTTTGGTCTTCTAACCTTACTATTTGATTTTTTATTTTCACTTATTTCGCTCTTTTCATCAGAGCTACTCTGTGGAGAACTGTCATCTTTGCTAGAATCACTGTTACTGTCACTACTATTTTCATTAAAATTTGATCCTGTATTCTCTCCAGAACTACTATCACTGTTAGTATCAGAATACTCACTGGTATTTTGGCTTAAATCTTTATTAGATCCACTAGCTGAGCTATCACTGCCACTTGAGCCATAACTGCTACTACCATATGAACTACTTTCACTTCCGCTGCTTGAGCTTAAATTAGAGCTTTTATCCTCACTAGAGCTTCCCTGGCTAGTATTACCTATATTACCATCATTCTTTTTCTCTATAGAAGATTCACTAGAACTACCTTGTTCATTGCCACTAATATCAGCACGTAAATTCTGTCTTGTAACTTTGCCCCCCTGATCATTGTTACTATCAGCACCTGTGTCTGGATTTTTGGGGTTTGTTTTTGATGCATCGCTTTTGACATCACTATCAATAAATGACGAGCTTCTATGTTTTTGAGAAGAATAATCTTTATTACTTTGTTTTACCCCTCTTACTTCGCTCGTTCCTTTTTGCATTTTGGAATCTAAACTATCATTTCCTCCTCTCTTAGATAGTGGATTAGTCTTATCTCCTTTTATCATGCTATCTAATCTTCCACGCGCTGCTTTCTTTATTTCTTGTCGTGATTTTGCATCTAAGCCTATCTTAGATAACGCTTTATTACCCACTGCACCTGCTAATTTTTCACCCATACTAGTAGCAGAAGGACCACCAAATCCACCAGCCATACGTGCGACCATTCTACTTGAAAAATCTATATATCCCCACATACAATATGCTAGCATCATAAGTACTACCATATTTTGCATGCTCATGCCCATTTGAGTACTTCTATAGTCAAATCCCCAAGGAGCAAACCAATTGATACAGAATAATTCAACATCTAAAAATGCAGGTGTTACCCCCTTGACGCTTGGGAACGGAATTTTAATTGGTAGAGCGCATTTCCAGCATACGCTATACCCAACTACTTGATCTAAATATATCGTAAATAATTGCGTTAGAATAATTATACCAGCAAGCATAATTACAGGCTCTAACATGTATCTTATCATGAATTTCAGCCAGTGATCAAACAAGTACCAAGTACGTTCAAATAGTATGAATGTTAGGAAGAGTGGAGCAAGGCCAATAAGAACTGCAATTGCCATAAATGCCATTAAATATATAGCTATTGCTTTCAGCAAAACCATAACTATTATGCAAATCGCAACGAAGATCAAAATGAAATATATCAAACCACCAAAGCCCATAGAAAGTGTTGCCATAATTTGTCCAGCAAAGGTTGAACTCAAAAAGATCTTTGTCATTACTGCATTTAGGAACATGAATGGATTTGATACAGATGTAGAGTCTGAGAACATACTATAACCAGACATATTAGATATAATATCATCCGAAAAATTAGTGACCGTATCAAATACATACAAATTAAAAAACTCAAAGGTTTTATCGTTCAATAATCCCGCAACTAACGAAATTTTAACAACCCTAATTACAAGATCAGTTTGATTGATCTTTACAATACCAAGTAGAAAGGATGCCCCATATAACATGACATATAATATTAGCATAGCCTTGATATAGCTGAAGAAATTCGTACAGTTACCCTCCCCTCCTGCGCCTTTATAGCAAGTCATATTTTTGAATATAGTAATAGATGCTTGTTTTATTTTATCTTTTAGCCCTTCAAAAAATGGGTTTAGTACATCAGCATAGAATCCACCTTCTGCTATTGTTGACTCGAGATTAACCTGGTATTGACCAAAGCTATCTTTATAGTCCTCATCTTTGTTTTTGATACGAAGCCATAAATACCCCTTCTCATCTCCGCTGGTTTTCACCTCACCTGAACCATTCTTATCCGCTAAAATCTTTTGCGGTGATAAATCTTCACTCTTGCTGTTATTAGGGTTTTTTCCATAATCTGCAATAACATATTCTACTACTCCACGCCCAGCAAAACTATCTCCTACAGCGCTACTACCATTTGTATGACGACATTTAGTCTGCCTGATATTTAGTACATAGCCACCAGTATTAGAATCGAATGAGCCTTTGTTAAGAAATCTATATTGCAAATATCCAATAGTATTTTGTTTATATTCTTCGTTAAAAATAATTTTATAATCTTCATCTCCTGTTAAAGATGACTGACCTTGATAATCTTTATCTTTATTTGAAGAAGATTGGTCTTGATTACCCTGCCCCTTATCTAGATTGGATTGATATTCTGATACAGATTGATTCTCTAGTATTTTAGCAAACTTATAGCCCCCCCTTTCTTTTGCATTAGTAGGAGATAAATTGCTATCAATTCTTGTCAATAACCCCGTAGCTGTATCCGCAGAAAACCAAAAATATTTTTTCTTTTGATAATCATCACTGTTTATATACTCATGTTCATATTCACAATTTCTATTGAAATTTAGTATAAGCTTCGTTAAATCATTAGACCATGGCGCATTATACTTACCATCATTAGAATATGGGGGCGGCGTAGTCTTATAATCTGAAGTGTAACACGGTGTCCACGTGCAATCGTAACACGAAGACGTCGCTTGTTTAGCAATATTCACAATAGGAATAATACATATATAATTCCATGTGCACTTTTGTTTGCATTCTGCTTTATATTCACATTTATCCAAGTATTTATCTCTTCCATCCCAAACGGAATATCTACCACATGCAGGGTTATAAGTTGTTTTTCCTGCTCTACAATCTATCGTTTTAGTGTGCTTATCAAAAGAATCATATATTTTTGTATCCTCCATATTAGTTTTTTTATCAGGCAATATGGAGACAACAACGTGATCGTTTTCAAACATCTCTGCTATATTTCGCCATTCATCTGTTTTTGCATCAAAAATCAAAGACACAGGAGATATAGCTTTCTCTTCCACTCTTGGAATGGCTATTAATTTACCGTCTTTATCTTTATTAGATAGGGATTGTAGATTATTCTTTGGTATATACGCTTTACATAAACTTATATCTCCTTTTATAGTGAGCTTCACACTCTTATTCGAATCAAGTTTTAGATTCGTATTTCGCCATTTTCCATAAGCATTAGGATCAAGAGATGGCCCATCTGAAGCTTCCTCAGATGTCGTAATAGTGTAGTTGCTGTTTGCCTTTAATGTAATAGTATTAGTAACTTTACTTGCATTTGAGATAGACTGATTATCATCAAAATTATACCTATATAAACATCCATCTGTTAAATCCATTGCCCCAATTATTGCAATAATCCACAAAACTAGAATCAATATAATTGCGGCTACTACCGCAAGACCTATGAAGACAGATTTGCTACCTTTCATTAGCCAATACCTCCTCGTCCTGTAGATACTTTATCAGCTGCACCGCCACCTCCACCCGTAGAGGCTTTATCACTTGCACCCCCACCTCCTCCACCTTGCGCTGGATTTTTAGCCTTACCACTAGCTGCATTTTTTGCAGCAGATGCAGCGTTACTCATTTTATCCATTACCATTGTAGGTGATACCGTAACGCTAGCCATGCTTGGTCCCCCCGTTAAGTCAGAAGCAAATTCATTTGCATATTGTATAAAGTGATAAAATATTACTACAAAAATCATCACATATAACAAACTTAGTGATAAATTAAGAAAATCCTTCACTTGGTATGCCTGAAATAACATAAAACTAGTTTTTTCCCATCCACCACCTTGATAGTATTGCCCTAATTTGTACCCAGCACTTGAAGTACATTTCTCTACGTCATTTGTAGGTAGTCTTAGTTCGAATGTACTGAAACTGCTATCACCCCAAGAATAATCATGACGCTGAAATTCACAATTGCCGTATATTGCAGAATCATACATAGTCAGCAGTAATGCTATAAAACACCCAATAATTGCTGGCTGTAATGCACAAGAAATAACAATTCTTAACCACGAATCAAAGTAACCTTTTGTTCTTTCGAACAAAATCATTGGAATGAATATCGGAGAAACATATGCCATACCATATAGGGTAACCATGGCAACTAAGTATGCTGTTATGAAATATAATATCGTAGACACAAATACTACTACGAAAACTATACTAGAAATAACTACAATTATGTTACCAGCCAAGAATAAACCAAATATTACTGTAAATAGTGAAAATACACCTGGTGTAGATAAACTATCTGGAACATCATTATTACTGTTAATAGAACTGATAGGATCTCCTGAATTTGAATTCGTTGTCCCTTTAAGCGAACCAAACATGCTACCTACATTTGCAAGAGCTTGCATGCCTAAATAATATCCAACACGACAATCAATAGCATCCCATACTTTATAAAACTCGTATCCAGATTCATATTTTGCTCTATCAAAATTACATAACCCCTGAGAACCACCGGACAAAAACACCATCTCTGTAAGGTTAGATGTTATTTCAACTAATATGGGTAAGGCAAACTCCGTCATCCCATTATGCTTGACTTTATTAGCATCATTTGAATTACCAGAGCTTATCCCAACTGAAAAATATAAAACAAAAATGAATGTGATGATAAATGTTGAAATCTTATTTAGCTCAACATATTCCTGATTCATTACAAGTTTGAATCCATAAATCATAACATATAGAATCAATGCAGCACGGATTGTATTCTTCATAGCAATTAAAAAATCAGGAAATGGTCTAAGATTCTGAGAAAAATTATTATCAAGCTCAGGGCAGTCATTCCCCGTATAAAACACTTTATTCAAGGTTTCACGCAAACAATTAATAGTGAGACCAGAAAAACTAAGTAGTGACTGACTCTTCGACCTTCCATCATAACAAGACTGCCCTAGAGATTTGCAAATCTCTTTCATTGGTGTAGTTTCAGGTGGTTTTGTCTTATAATCTCTACAAAAAAGTGGCGTAGCTCCCCTTGAAGTAGGCATTGTTAGACATAATTTACTATTGATAGGCTTTACGCTTAAAACGATATCTGCAATAAAGTCCTTACCTATAATATCCGCATTCTTCGTTAAACTTTTCAAGGTTTTACTATCACCAGCATTCATTGTCACAGTACTACATACATCCTTATCATCAGCTTTATTTCTTATACAAAATTTGAACTGATCACCTTCTGAACTACAAGCATCTTTAATATAGCTCGTCATATCTATGTTCTTTTGAATAAAACCATAAGCAGTATCATTCACAAGGTAATCATTTGAACCCTTCAATGGTAATTGGGCACAAGTTTGACCAAATTTGGCATATACGCTAGGAACATAGGACACAAGAACGATTTGTATAAAAATAAACATTCTGAGCATTATTTTCATTATCTAATCCTCACTTTTATCTTTATCTTCACCGCTTGACTCCCTTGAAGAAGACGAATCTGATGAATTACTATTACTTGAAGAGTCAGAATCATCGGAAGATTTCTCGGTGCTTACTTTATCTCCCGAAGGTAATGCATCTCTTGCAGTAGACACCGCATCCTTAGCTAATGCACCAGCTCCTGCGGCTCCGCCGCCGCCGCCAGCAGCAACCATATCTTTAGCCCCCCCTCTTGCTCCAGCTACAGCCTTATCCTTTGCCATATCCCCTCCCTTGCTTGCAGCTCCCGTAGCCGAAGAAGCAAGCTTCATACCAGCTTTAAAAAGTGTTTGGGGTTTTATAGCCATATTTCCAACTGATACTCCTTCTGTCATATCAGCTGCGAATCTTGCGAGCTGTTCACTAAAGTGATACATCAGATATAGTATGAAGCATGCAATTAGCATCGCATTTATGAGAGTTTTTATTTTATCAAAAATTACTGTTACTAGGCTAAAATACGTCCCTGGCGCAGAAACAATAGCATCACTCTTTATAGCTTTATTTATTGTTTTTTCGCCTATGTCATACACAGCTTGAAATGGATTATTCAACATAAATCCAAGACTATCTTTACATTGCCGCTCCTCTTCCTCTGTGTAGTTAGTCCACTCTTGATCTATATAAAAATACCTTGTCCCCCTACTACCATTGCCATCTTTTGCTGGACTCTCTAAATCTACTGTATTGCTCATATCAAAACTTGATTCAGAATATGCAAAATCTTTATGCACATACTTACATTTGCCATAAAATCCAAAATCATATACTGAGAATAATGTAGTCATGAACACTACTACCACCATTGGCTGCAACATAAACGACATAAGCAACTTGACCCATGCATCAAAATACCCTTTCGTATAATTAAATAAAAACATAGGAACAAACAAAGGAGCTAAAACACCAAGAATTACAATAGATATGATGCATACCACAGTAGCATTTACGACAAATGCTGCTACTGAAATAATTAATAGAGGATACATAAGTGCAAGTGAAATCAGAGACGGAATGCCAGAAATAATTGCAGGAATTAGAAGATAAACATATGGAGGAATTGGAAAACTCATAACATCTAATTTAGAAAAATCATGATTCCTAGATGCATTTTCAACAATCATAGTCTGCGCCATATCAAGCCCCAAATAGTGGCTTACTCTACAATCAAGCGCATCCCACAATCGGAGATGCTGCAGCGAATCCGGGTAATATACTTTACTAAAGTCACAAAGCTTTGATGGGCTTGCATTAATTATCCAACCAGCGAGTGCATCCATACCATTAAGAAGAAATGGGAGAACCCACTGAATCATCCCATCCATTCTGTATAAGTCATCCGTGCTTCCTGGTGTTATATTAATCCCTACTGAAAAATACACGACAAACAAGAACTTAAAGAGAAAAGTTGTCAATTCAGATTTTTGTGGTACATTCCCAGAAAGCACCATTCTAAAACCAAATAAAATCACATAAATAGTAAGCGATGCACTTACTATTTTATGCATATTAACTTGAAATTGAAATAAAGCACTTGAACGTCTTGTGCTACTCCCCATTAGATTTTTGATATCATCAAAATTACATACCGAATTACTAATCATTAATTTTGCAGACATCTCTTTCACACACTCAATAAGTGGTCCAGACATAACTATTGTAGCTTTAGAATTATCATATGCTCTTTTGTAGCATCCTCCCATATTGCCACATTTAGCAAGAGAAGTGACCTTGTTAGCATCTTTTGCACCTTCTGGACTTACATCTAAAAAATCAGAGTAAATTGATATAGGATATGGTTCTTTTATGTACTTACACCCAATTTGAACCCATCCTCCAAATGCCCTCGTGCCTACGCACATTTTGTCTTTATCTTTCAGTATCTTCCAAGGAAACCATGGTATAATACCCACATCCCACATACTCCCTTGGTCACCTTCTCTCTTATCAAGAAATTTCTTGTGATATTTAGATTTTGGTAAATCCCAAACATTACCTATACTAGCCCAAGGGTCATCACCAGTAATTTGAGATTTTGCAATTACAGCGACAGTCTTGGCAACTGCACCGATTCTTTCTTTTGCTAATTCAATATTATTACACATTGAAAAACTTAATTTTTGATCATTAAAATCAATCCTATTACTGCGGTCACAATTATTAGGGAACATCTCCTTATCGTTCATATTCACTCTGAGAAGGGTATTAGCATATAAACCAGGGGAAACTATATTGGCCACTACAAAGCTAAAAAAAGAAGCCGGAATACATGTATGAGAAAATTCAGTACGCAGTAAATCACCTACCCCTTGAGTTTCACATGTAATACTAGATAGAGTATCAAATATTGTATTTCCCGTTTTTTTTACTTTAGAATCGTCGCTATCCGACTTAGAATCATCGCTTGACTCTGAGTTAGAATTAGCATCTGTTAAATCAACACGTGCGCTTGCATTGAAGCTGAAAAATACACTTACCAAAATAAAAAATAAAAATACCCTGATGCACTTTATAGGTATATCTGTATATCCAGAATTGCTCAATAATCCACACATCAACTTTGCTGTTTTACTTCTTCATAAAAGAATGGCAACCATTTCTTAGGATCATCCCCATGTTTCTTAATCATCTTATCCATCACTACAACTGTTTCTGCTCTGCCAGATAAAACATTGATCACATTATTCATTCCACTTAAATTAACTTTAGCTATAACCGCATTTACACCTTGCTTTATCAAAAAATATCTAGATGCTGGGTCTGTTGTTTTTATTAGCGTATATTCTCTCTGAGAAAGCATAAATGCAGTACGATATACATTTGTTGCTTTAAGATTAGGCAGAAAAATCTGAGTAGCCGTTTGTTGTATCAAAGTATCGCTAATTTGACTCTTTGTCGCATCTTCTACACTTTGCGTTGCAAAGATGACAAAGGTATTTAGTTTACGCAATACTTTCAACCAATCTTTAATCTTAGGAGCAAAAACAGGATTATCAATCAGTGCCCAAGCTTCATCAAGAACGATCATTGTTCTTGAACCGTCCAAAGAGATATTAATTCTGTGAAATATATAGAGCAATACAGGGGAAAGAGATGTTGTATCCTTTAATAACTCAGCCATTTCAAAGCCAAATATCCTGGAATCAGAAAAATTAATTGAGTCTTCATCATTATCAAATATATGAGCATGAGATCCCTTCCCATGCCACATAGATATCCTGCTAGCCAAAGTATCAGGTCCCGACATACCAAGAAATGGCACTATGTTAGCTAGCTTACGATCTCTTTTATCAAGTTTAAAATTACCATCTATAGCCTGAGTTAAAGTTTTTATATCCTCTGCACTTAAATTCTCTCCACGTGTTGTTACAAGCGTACTAAGCCATTCTAAAAGGAACGTTCTGTTTTCTCCAGTATCCTTAAGCTGCAAAGGATTAAATCCACAATTTTGACTAGGATCTACTGCAGTATATACACCGCCTATAGACCTTAGAAAAATTTCAGCACCTCTATCTTTATCAAAAAAGAACATCCTAGGCTTAAATTTCTGGGATTGTGCACATAAAAAATTCATAAGTACTGTTTTACCAGCACCCGTTGGACCTATAATTAAAGTATGACCTACATCTCTTATATGAAAATTAAAATAAAATGGAGTCCCAGAAGTGGTATCTAATACACTCACATGTTCTCCCCAGTGGTTTCCTGATATTTTTCCAAGGGAGTAATTATGCATAGAAGCAAAGCCAGCAAGGTTCAGAGTGTTAATCGTTGATTTTCTAACAACATAATCCAAATTACCAGGCAGCTGACCCCAGTAGCTTGGCTCCATATTGATGCGCTCACGCACTGGCTGCATACCACAGTTTGAAAGTTCTACAGAAGCCATAGATAAGCTATTTTCTAATGCTTTCAAGTCTCTATCAATACATAAGACTGACAAATGGTGTTCACCAAATCCAATTTCACCACTCATTGCCATATCAAGAGCTTGTGAAATTTCCGCTATTTGAGAAACTGCCTTATCCTCAGCTTGAATCATTCTATTCTGCTGCAATTGCATCTTATTAATTGCAATTGTTCTATTGGAAAAACAAAAACTTTGAGCCATTATGAACTCAAATGGCATTTGTAAGAATCCGTCTAACAAACCAGCAGATGTTGCAGGTCCATATTCTCTTACGCTAACAACCCCAGCATACCTCCTACCACGAGGTCCTCTCGCTTCAATTGAACGAGAACCAAAAAATAATCTGTTAGTTGATAGATATTGATCAAGTGGAGTTCTAGATACCATCATTGGAGTAGAATCACCGCAATTAACTATTTTACCCAAAAATTCACTGATTTCACAAAAAACACCATCTTGAGCTCTCTTTGTACCTAATAGCTCTACATCATAATCTCTAAGCGTATTAAGTACTCTTGTCGTCATCTCCTGTAGGCTTTCATGCATTTCACACATGTCACTTTCCCATGCGGACTTATCTGATTTTTGTCGAATTTTATTTAATAAATATTCAACAAAAGCAGCCCCTTGCTTGTCTGGTCTATAAAGTATACTAATATATAACTCGTTAAAATATGAGTCAGAATTCTCCCTCTTATCATGCCATTGACGTGACAAATAACTTATAAAATCTTGCGATATACGACCCGTTGGATCAACATCATATTCTGTATTTTGCTGAATCATAGACTTACGACGCCTTACAGTATGGAAATACAACACAATATTCCCAGAACTCATATTTTTTAACAAAGAGTTTCTGACGGTTTTTCGTATATCTAAATCCTCATCATCCGCAGTTTCAAAAGAAAACCCCCCTACTTTCATCACCTGCAAAAGACTATTATCCTTAGTAATAATAGTATTTTTATTCCAATGAGCCTTATATGGTATAAAATGAGAGACAGATTTCTCTTGTTTTGCATAAGACTCTTTAGATGCTGTAGTTTTAGATAACTTGAACATATTTATTACCAACCTAGCTCATGCATTATAAGAGTTTGCACCGTAATATGATTTATTCGGGCATTGATTGCATTTAGCAGAATAATTTATATAGAGCTCCATAAATCTAGGCTCTTTAAAGCACAATAGATAGCCTATCAAATGCACAATAGCTGCTATGAAAATTATATAAATACTGGATTCTTGGATAAAAATACTCACAGAAATCATGAGATTTAACATTGCATATTGTATGCTAACTCCAAAAATCATAGAAGGTCTCGTTAGACCTACAAACAATGGATCAGAGGATAGTTGACCAGACATAGTAATTGTCCCTCCATTTTTTCAAATTTCATCTCTTAGACTAGTAGTCTAATGGAAGTAGATTCACTAAATCAATTCTATAGTATTAATGCGTTAAAGATTTTTATACTTAAGAGTCATTGAAGCATCATAAAGCGTTGCCCGTATGGCTCAAAACAAAGATCGTTATTTGTCTTTTTGTACATGACCACTGGTCGTTCCGTAAGCGACTTTCCCTTCACAGTCATTCCGTAAGCGAGCGCTAAGGGAGCTATACGGAATCTCATCACTATAGAATCAACCTCCATACTTTAGAGATCTCGTAT
>JAOMYS010000100.1 GCA_028372485.1 Rickettsiaceae bacterium
TAAATTGATGCTTTACAGAAGCCTGGGTATGGCTCGCGCTGTAAAAACAATTTAATTCATGGACATGCGCACTTATGCATTGACGGATGTCAACGCTTCGCTCAAAGAAAAAACACTAAGAATCGAACTGTAAAAAAGTTGTACTATTATTCTTAAGAATAATGGCACACGCAATCTGCAAACTAAATTTGCTTGAATTCCAAAATTCATTGTTTTATAATAATCGGTTATCTTGCTTTTTTCTTAAATTAACTAAATAAAAATTTAATTATGACAAACATAAGAAATATTTTATGCTAATTGCGTTGATTCATTAAACAACCCCACCGTTTAATGAATTAAAAATTATTACAAAAGAAAGTAATATCACATGCCTTTGAATGTGCAAACCTAGTTAAAGCAGCAAATATATTTAAAATTTTAGTATAATCTTGTTTTTCTGAGATTGCATCTTTCTAGATTACACAATTCTATTAAATTCCTTGTTGCTATTGTTTTGCCTTTACTCTTTGTCATTTCATTAATGAAATTAATCTTATGATATTTAAATATCATGCTATAAAATGGTTAATTATTTGATTCATTCAGCAACAGAAAATCTTGTGCTAAAAATCTAGCTTTAATTTAAGATAACCAACGTTTGAATGAAATTTTTTACTAACACTTAAATCATACCCTAATGTAATTTCATATGCTTTTGAGTGTGCAAATGTAGTTGCAACACCGAACGTATAGCTTGTCTTCGCTCGAGATGGGTGGGCAATCATCAAATCGCGATCGTGAGTATTTATTGCCACGGGATTACTTTTTCTGTGTATATTATGCCTAACTCTAATATGCGCTTTTGGTGCGATAAAATAGGTTGGCTCTATCCAATAATAATGAGCCGCTACGTTGAATAAGGCATATGCATGACTGTGATTTGCTTTGCCTATATTTCTGACATAAAGACCATCGTTAGCTTTTTCTTTGTAAGCTTTGGTAGTACTTTGACCATAAAATATACCAACATCTGGAGTTAAGTGCAAATTTTGATCATAATTAGTCGTATATTTATAGCCAATTCCAACACCGCCGCCAAAAAGATCGCCACTAGTTTTGCCAGTAGCGAATTCGGAGTTGCCACCTTGTCGATCAATCTCTCTTGTATCCTTACTATTAGTAACGCCATAATTAATATGACTATTAATAAATATATTATTTTCTAAGTCATATACCATGACAATATGGCCATCATACGTTTTTATTTTATTAACGCTACTCTGGGCTCTAGAGAAAGCTTGGTTGTAGCCTAGGCTTGCACTAATAGAAGCATTACCTATCTTAGCCTCAGCGCCTAACTTAGTTCCTTCTTTGTGTAAAGTAGAGCTAGGAATTGAGCCATATGCTTTTTGGGCTGATTGAGCCATACCGCTTCGAATCCATACACCATAAGGCTGATTTAAACTGTCACTTCCTTCACCAGCAGAAGTGCCGATGAGGTTCATAATTTCAACGACCGGATTTACCGTAAAGCCGCTAACAGCTGCGCTTGTATCGCTCAGAGTCTCCATTGATGCCTGAATGAAATGAGATCCATCTGCAATAATCTTTCGACCGGATGGACTATTTTTTCCAAGTACATCGTTCCAAAACTTCGTTCCTGCGCGTACTGTTTCTTTTGCTTCGTTAAAAATCCCCGTGGCGCTTTTGGATGCCAGAGCTTGAGTTTTTACCAATGCAATTGCAAAAATTATTACCACATTCGCAATAATAAATTTTAATTTCTTAGCTTGTATCATCGTATACCTAACTTATTATTTAATAAACATCCTATTCACGGTAAACTATGAATTATAAAAAGCATAAACCTGCGTAGGATAGATTTTTTTAAACATACTCGTGAATTAATGGAACAACTGTAATCAGTTAAAGTGTATAAAACAAGTTTAGTTGAATTCTTATTTAGTTTTTTTCTAATAGTATGTCTTTAAGGTTCAATACTTCGGACAGTTTTACTGTTGATTCCACGGGCAATAATTAGGAAAATAGCTTTTTAATCTCAGCGGCAAAGCTATTCAATGGAAGAAATAAGGCTCTTCCGTATTTCCTGGGGCGTGGTAATCAGTCAACATATGGGTTATAGTGAGGTGGGTAAATATATAATACTCAATAATAGACATCAAAATGTCCAATTTCACGCTCTCTCTAGATATAGATTCTTTAAAAATAACAGCTCAAACCGTTGACACACAAGGAAATATCGTCTTTGATGTAGAAAGCACGAAGACCGAAACTGCTTGCCATAAGTGTGGACAATCAACAAATAAGCGGTATGGTTTTGGTGAAACAATCACAGTGCGTCATTTACCAATCTTAGATACCCCGGTGTATTTGCGTATATGCGTTGTTCGCTATGAATGTCACCATTGCGACGACCGTCCAACCACATCAGAGCAGTATGACTGGCGTGAAAAGAAATCCAAGACCACTAAAGGTCTTGATAGGTATATAAATCGCCAACTAATTCACAGCACCGTCGAGGATGTTGGCAAGAAAGTTGGCATGAGTTCTGAGCTTGTAGAATCTGCGCTACACAGAAGCGTGGATATATCGGTAGACTGGTCAATGTATACTGATTTAGAAACAATAGGTATTGATGAGATTGCGGTAAAAAAAGGATACAACGATTATTTGACTATCGTGAGCGTAAAAGATAAATCAGGTGAATTATCAGTGATCGCAGTATTGCCAGATAAGTTAAAAGAAACTGTAAAAGCGTTTTTAGAGTCAATACCCAGTCATTTAAAGAAGACCGTAAAGTCTGTTTGCACTGATATGTATGATGGGTTTGTAAGTGCTTCAGAAGAGGCGTTCGGTAGTCGAGTTGTTGTGATTGATAGATATCATGTATCAAAACTTTATAGAGAGCCTCTTGATAAGCTCCGTATTGAAGAAATGAAGCGTTTAAAATCCACTCTCTCGCAAAAAGAATATACTAAACTAGAGGGCATGATGTGGATTCTTGGGAAAAAACACGAATGTCTTTCTTCTGAAGATAAAAAAACATTGAAATTACTGTACACGCACTCACCTTTGCTTAAGGAGACTCATAAACTAGCCATTAAATTAACTCACATCTTTAATACCCGGCATAATCGTAAAACAGCTTTAACTCGGATGAACAGGTGGATCAAGCGCGTTCAGAATAGTAATATAACTTGTTTTAATGGATTCATAAAAACACTAGAAAAATACAAAGCTAATATTCTCAATTATTTTAAAAGTAGAAAAAATAGTGGATTTGTAGAAGGGCTTAATAAGAAAATTAAAGTTCTTAAAAGAAGATGC
>JAOMYS010000101.1 GCA_028372485.1 Rickettsiaceae bacterium
AAACATTGATATGTTTACCAGCAGTGTAATATCTGCCCTAGGCGGTGGTAATGAAATAAATCTTGTGGGTTTTGGTAGTTTTGTTGTTGGAGAAGTAGCGGCGCGTCCAGGTAGGAATCCTCAAACAGGAGCTGCTATACAGATTAATGCATATAAGCAACCAAGATTTAAGGTTGGTAAGAAATTAAAAAGCGCTGTGAATTAAAAAGCCTCTGGCTTCATTACCCTAGAAAAAGGTTGTGATGAAAAAGAAAATCAAAAAATATATTTATATAATAGTATTTTTAATACTGGTAGTTGGACTCCCAGCATGGCTATATTTTCAAATATCTGTTTATAATAGATGGTCGGATAGAGAACAGTTTGCTGAATTTGCCATGATAAAAATCATGAGACAAGCTCTTAAGCAACCTTCTGTACATACATATACAAACCAACCACACATGTTCTTTGCAAAATATGAGTGGGAAGATCTAGAGCCTATTAGCTATGAAGAATGGATGGATGTAAAATGCGAAAGTCCTTACAAAGGTGATAAGGATGACCATAATAGATTTGGTAAAGACTTTGTTGTACATGCAGCCTGTATAGGTCCACAATATTTTGCATTATATCCAAATAAAAATGCTAATAGTGGAAGAATATTTCGTACTTCAATCAACAAAGTTCAACGCGGAATATTTGATTCACCTTGTATTAGGGTTAGTTTTAATGAATATATCTTGAAATACCCAAAAATATTAAATAATATCATTAAAATAGCTGAAAAACCTTGTTTTTATTTAAGAAAACCAGGTTTATATACAGATTTATATTGCCATGAAGCAAAACATGCTTGGTATGAAGCTGAAAAAAGTTGTGTGGTAATTTATATACTTGATAGAGAAGGTCACACAAAAATGCAAATGCGTATTCCAAGGCAAGATAATAAGCATTTACTTAAAAATCAAAAAGAATGGGATATTATGATTGAAGAAAAGAAAGCTAGAATTGAAAGTTATAATAAAAATTAAGGATAAAATATGTATACACTTAAAATATATCATGATGTTAAAATAGAAAAAGATGAACAAAACGAGCCTGTTTTAGTTCAAAATATGGCTGAATCTTCATTAGGTTTTTATACAGGACATTCTTATATTGCATTAAATGACGGAGGTGATAAACCTATAGTCAGGGGATTTTATCCTGATAACGTTTATAAGGATGATTCTGAAAGAATAAAATTATCTAAAGAGTTTCAGGAAAAGAATCCTGATTTTAATGCCTATCATGCTAAGGAAATAAAGCTTAACAAGGAACAGTATGATAAAGCTTTAAATGAACTAAACAAATATGAAAAATACATAGACCCAATAAAAAAGCAAGGAACTCTTCCAAAAGAAATAATTAATGGTATGTGGCGTTTACTGGGCAATAACTGCTCTGATTTTACCAATACTATTTATAGATCTACTGGGTTGCAAGGTAGCTTTACCTACCAATATACTACTCCCGAATTAAAGCAGATACCTGGAGTAATAGAGTATTATATAGATAAATTTGGAGTAGGCGATCAGGATCATATAGTGTCAGGCGGTTCAATTGAAGATATTGCATTACAATATAATGTAGATAAGAGTCTAATTTCAGAAACTAAAGCCAAGAATATCCCTTTGGATATGGATGCTCAATCTATGATGGGACTAGGTCCTAAATTTTATAAAATAGCTCCAAATATGGAGTTAATGGAAAGTATGAAACAACAAATTGAGTTTAAACAAACGGAAGAGTCAAAGGAAATGTTTAAAGACCAGTTTAGTAAACTGAGTATTAGCCCTATAGACTACTCTAAGTTTAACAAAATAGAACTTGTTTCTAAAGAAGAGCTTTCACCTAGGGCTAAAAGTCTAATAATAGAAAAAATAGGTAATTTTAAAGTAAAGTTTCAGCAGATATTGGATAAATTTAAGTCCAAAATAATTAACGCAGGCAAGTTGGTTGATGAAAACGAAACAGCTTTTGAAAAACAAATTCTAGAATCAAATGCTAAGAATAAGGTGGCCCAATTTGTCTAGACTAAAAATCAGAAATTTAGAGATACAATTTGCTTCATAAATTTACACAATATTGGTTCTAAAATGCACCTGTTCTGGAGTAAAATATTCCAAAGATTGGTGCATCCGTTTTTTATTATAAAAACTTATATAATCACTTATAGCATTTTTTGCCTCCTTTACAGTATTTAAAATTATCATATATATTTTTTCTTGCTTTAAGGAGCGCCAAAATCTTTCGATAAATACGTTATCTAGAGCACGCCCTTTTCCATCCATGCTGACTTTGATTTTACTATCTGTTAGAATAGAAATAAAATTTTTTGATGTAAATTGCGATCCTTGATCAGTATTAAATATCTCAGGACAGCCATGCTTCTCTATTGCCTCCTCAAGCGCTTCAATGCAAAAATCCGCTTCTAAACTAATAGAGATTCTCCAACTTAAAATATAGCGACTAAACCAATCAATCACTGCTACCAAATATACAAATCCTTGAGACATTCGAATATAAGTGATGTCCGTACTCCATACTTGATTAACTTTAGTAATCTCTACTCCTCTTAGCAGATATGGATATATTTTATGAGCTTGATTACGCTTACTTAGATTCATCTTAGGATACACAGCCTCAATAGCCATAATTTTATAATAACGACTAACGGCTTTACGACCTATTACAATACCATGTGGTTCAAGGTGCTTAGACATTCTACGAGCACCAAAATATGGACGTTCTGTATATATTTCATCAATCGTTTTCATAATTTCTAAATCTCGAGCAGTTAACCCTCGTTGTTTATAATAATAAGTAGACTTATTTACAGAAAGTAGATCGCATTGCTTAGCAATGCTTAAATTACTTGAGTTGCTATCAATCATATTTTTTCTAGCCTCCAAGCCCAAACAGCGCAGATTTTTTTTTCAGCCAGTCACGCTCAACGCTTAACTGACCTATTTGCTCATATAGTTGTTTTATTAAATCCTGATTATCTGGATCTTTTGATTTTGGCTTACTTTGAAATCCATTAAGTAAATTTTCTATACCTTGTTTTTTCCATACATGGATTTGTGTTGAATGCACACCATATTTACTACTTATTTGAGCTATTGTCATTTCGGATTTTATTGCTTCCATTACTATCTTGGTTTTTTCTGCTGCACTATATTGCTTAGCTTTTTTTGTCATATAATTTCTCTCTTTTTTGTTATGAAATTA
>JAOMYS010000102.1 GCA_028372485.1 Rickettsiaceae bacterium
CTCTTTGCGAGTTATACGAGATCTCTAAAGTATGGAGTCTGGCTCTGCAGTTGAAGAGATTCCGTATAGCTCCCCTAGAGGTCGCTTACGGAATGACAGTTGGGGTGGATACTCGCTCTACGGAATGACAGTGGGAAAGTAGCGGTCACGTGCGAGATGACAAACCTCCTACTGTCATCCCGTAAATTTGAGTATGTGAGTACGAGAATTATACGGGATCTATGATTATAAAAAATAAATAAAAAGAAAGAACAATGGAAGTAAAAGAACAAGGATACGACGAATTGCCATATGATAGCTTGGCATTTGATTATAACAGACCAGAGAATTTAAAATCTTGCGCAGCATTATTTGGTATGGAAACGCCCGCACTTGAGAATGCAAGAATTTTGGAGCTTGGGTGTGCTGATGGGTTTAATTTATATAGATTTTCTGAGACTTATCCAAAATCATACACTCTTGGCGTTGATCTTTCTGAAGCGCAGATCGATAACGGAAAAAAAATTATAAAAGAGCTTGGTCTTCAAAACATGGAACTAAAGGCAATGTCAATCACTGACCTTGACGAGTCTTACGGTACGTTTGACTACATAATCTGCCATGGCGTTTTTTCTTGGGTTCCAGAGCTTGTAAGAGACGGAATCATAGAAGTTAGTAAGAAATTACCGAGCGAAAAAGGAGTTGCTTTTATAAGCTATAATACCTTACCTGGTTGGAATACTCGCAGAAGCATACGTGACTTGATGTTGTATCATTCCAGCTATTTCACAAATACGAAAGATAGGATTGCACAATCAAGAGCTGTTCTTTCTTTCATACAAGATTCTGTAAAAGGGACTGATACTCCTTATGCGAAATATTTGAAACATGCAGTAGATCATATTTCTGATAAAACTGATAGCTATCTGAGGCACGAATATTTAGCAGAAGAAAATGAATCATTTTATTTTCATGAGTTTATGGATATGGCAAAGAAGCAGAAGCTTAATTATCTTTGCGATACTGATATACAAAAAATGTATGCTGGAAATTTACCAAAAGGTGCAGCTGAGGCTTTGTCTAAGATAACTGATCCTATAAAATTAGAGCAATATATGGATTTCATTACGAATAATCAGTTTCGCTGTACTGTTCTTTGTCATGAAGGGATAAGTTTCTCACGCACTATTCAAAGTGACACATTGAAGAAATTTCATTATTACAGTTATATTGTACCTAAAACTCCGAAAGATGAAGTCAGCTTGACTGATAATAGCAATCTTGTAGTTGAAGATACTGTAAGCAAAAAGACGATGGCAACTACAGACCCAAACATGAAAGCTATTCTGATGAGCCTATGTGAAAACCTGGGGAATCCTTTAACTATCTCTGAGATTATTGACTACACCAAAAAATTAGCCCCAGAGGCACGGCAAGAAGTGATTGAGGCAAATATTAACACTAATTTCCCTAGATTGATTCTGTCAAATTTGATTAAGTTTGTAGAGGATAAGCCAAAGGCTATTTTTGAAACATCAAAAAAGCCTAAAGTTTCTAAGTTTAACTTATTACAGATAAATCGTACAGGGTATCAAGGTAAAACTACCATTACAAACGCACTAAATGGTGTAATGGCATGCGAAGTAACGCAAAGCTCAATAGTTAAGATGCTAGATGGCAGCCGCACTATAGCGCAAATAGAGAGTGAAACAGTGGAAAACTTCAAAAAAGGGGTTATATCTGCAAACGAAGATGGCAAGAAGATTGAAGATGAAGCTCGTTTAAAGAAGATATCAACTATATTAGTTAGTCAAACTTTAGAGCATATGAGAAGGAACTTCTTCTTAGTTGCTTAATAGTAAAGGAAGTTTAGTGTACATTTAGTATCACTGACTTCCTCTCTTTTTGAGCATTGTTGTATTGATATAGTTATTTAAATTGAATCAGTATATGTTCATAAAGATGATCTAAAAATCTATCATAATCTAACTCAGATAACTAATATAACTCCAAAAATTCGCCTTCATTTTTTATGACTAATCTAATTCGCACATTATACCTCTCGATAGTTAAAATGGTAGATCATGATGGCGTTGAGCATTCGGGATACATGTCTTTTATGCTTTTAGTATCTATTTTTCCGTTCTTTATTTTTTTGTTAGCCTTCACTAGCTTTCTTGGAGCATCAGAGCTTGGAGAAAATTTTATAGCTCTCGCTATAGAGAACATGCCCAAGCATTCTGTTGACTCTATCAAAACAAGGATGAGTGAACTCATGAAAGATCCACCTCAAGGACTTCTAACTCTTGCGGTGCTTGGAACTATCTGGACATCATCGTCTTTTGTAGAATGTCTTAGAACCATTTTAAATAGGGTATATGAGGTAAAGTCTCCACCAAATTATATCTGGAGGCGGTTACTTAGTGTATTTCAGTTTTTGATTATCAGCTTTATAGCGATTCTTGCTACCTTTATATTTATTGCTCTTCCTATCAGTTTTTCAAAAGTCTCTGAGTTTATCACTTTCTTAGAAGGGTATGAGGCAACAATGAATATTGTAAGATATACCATGATATGCTCATCTTTGTTCTTAAGCGTATTTTTCCTTTATTATCTTATCCCGAATACAAAACTAAGCTTATTAGAGATCCTGCCAGGCTCTATCCTTACAGTATTATTATGGATGGCTAGCGGATATTTATTGTCAAAATATATCGTATATTATCATCAACTCAGCATCATATATGGTTCATTGGGAAGCATCATATTAACATTGATGTTCTTTTATATCATGAACATGATTTTCATCATAGGTGCGGAGTTTAATTACCTTTTGAAGCAGGGTGATTTAGTAAAAAATATTCATTCAAGACATTAAGAAAGACACTTTTGGAATTACTACCTCAATGTTTTTCCGTTGGCGAGCGGCTAAGGGAGTTATACGGAATCTGCTACTGGCCGAAGAATCAATATCTATGTTTAGAGATCCCGTATAATTCTCGCATATAAATGCTTCAAATTTACGGGATGACAGTTTGGTTAGATACGTAATAACGAGAAATCAACTATTACCTAACAATGCTGTTTCTAATGTCTTGCCTTGTCTTTTGATTCTCTTCTATTCCCACCAACGCTTGGCTTTAGGTTACCTCTTTCTAGCCCTTTCTTCTTTGGAATGCTACCCACACCATCTGATTTATATTTAGTATTATGATTTGATAATTTATCGTTGTAGCTATTACACTTTTCATCAAGTTTCATTGTTTCTTTGGC
>JAOMYS010000103.1 GCA_028372485.1 Rickettsiaceae bacterium
CTATAGCATGCAGCCTTATGCTAATTTTTTATGTTTATATTTGGGGTTTTTAACATCCTCTCCAACAATATTTACCATATAATTATGGTAATCTTCGTAATTTCCTTCAAACCATGTTGCGCTACCTTCCTTGTCGTAAGCAATGATATGTGTTGCAATTCTATCTAAAAACCACCTATCGTGACTAATGACAAAAACACAACCAGCAAAATCCAATATCGCATCTTCAAGAGCTCTTAGCGTATCAACATCTAAATCATTTGAAGGTTCATCAAGAAGTATAACATTAGCGCCTTCTTTTAATAACTTAGCTAAGTGAACTCTGTTTCGCTCTCCTCCAGATAGCTGACCAACTTTCTTCTGCTGAGTTGAACCTTTAAAATTAAAGGCTGAACAATAAGCCCTACTTTTCATTGATATACCACCAAGGTCAAACACTTCTAACCCTTCGGAAATCTCTTCCCAAATAGTTTTATTATCATCAAGGTGATCTCTAGACTGATCAACGTAACCAAGCTTTACTGTGTCGCCAATATTAATAACGCCACTATCTGGTTTTATCTTTCCGGTAATCATGTTGAATAATGTAGATTTTCCAGCTCCATTTGGCCCTACAATTCCAATAATTGCACCAGCTGGCACTCTGAAGCTAAAATCTGTAATCAAGGATTTTTCATCAAATTTTTTGCATAGATTATTGACCTCAATAACCAAATCACCCAACCTTGGTCCATTTGGAACTATGATTTGCGTTGTACCAGCGGATATATCACGTTTCTTGTTTAGTAATTCCTGATATGCATTAATCCTTGCTTTGCTCTTGGTTTGACGCCCTTTTTGAGATTGTTGCACCCATTCTAACTCACGCCTCAAGTGTTTTGACCTATCACTTTCTTCTTTTTCCTCTTCAGCCATCTTTTCTTGCTTCTGCTTTAGCCATGCCGAATAATTTGAGTGCCAAGGAACACACGCTCCTCTATCTACTTCTAATATCCACTGTGCTACATTATCCAAGAAATAACGATCATGCGTAATTGCAACCACTGTACCTTTATATTCTTTTAAGAAATTTTCAAGCCACGATACAGATTCTGCATCAAGATGGTTTGTTGGTTCATCTAGAAGTAACATCCCTGGTTTTTCAAGCAAAAGTTTACACAAAGCAACTCTACGCTTCTCTCCACCTGAAATTTTTGTAACATCAGCATCCTTTGGCGGGCAGCGAAGAGCCTGCATTGCTATTTCTATTTCTCTTTCAATGCTCCATCCATCACATGCATCTATCTTCTCCTGTAAATCAGCTTGTTTTGACAGCAGATCATTCATTTGCTCATCCGTCATTTCTTCAGCAAATTTGGCACTTACCTCATTAAATTCGTCTATCAGTTTTTTCTTCTCTGCTAAGCCATCCATGATATTTTCAAATACATTCTTACTAGAATCAAGATGAGGCTCTTGTGACAGATAACCTACCTTTATACCACTTGCTACGAATGCCTCTCCTTCATATTCTTTATCAACCCCAGCCATAATTTTCATCAAAGTTGATTTACCAGCGCCGTTGTGACCGATAATACCTATTTTTGCTCCTGGTAAAAAAGATAACCATGTTTCTTTAAGAATTTCCTTACCATTAACAGACTTACTCAAACCCTTCATCACATATGCATATTGATATGACATTTATTCTTCCCTATTATTTTATTCGATCCGGAATAACCTCCTCCATAGCTGAGGTTGTAATATAAATAACAAATTATTGACGTAAAAAACAGTTATTTTTACAAAAAAGAAATGTTGATTGATGGTTAACGCACACCTTTTACGGTTGTTTTTGACTTTACAAATTTTGAATTATGTCTTGTACGAGAAGTTCGTTTTGCGCCAGATTGATTTAATTCTCTGCGCACCTCTCTTACTTTCTTACTTATATGGGGCTTTATTCTGCTATGATCCTTTTCAGAAATTGAACTATTGACTCGAGATAATTGATCAATAATACGATTATGCTTTTCTTTTTCAAGTTTATCGAGCTTTGCAATATATTTTGAAAATGGTTTGTGAACTTCAACAAAATTACTAAATCCATACTTAACGTTATCTAGCACCGGTCTATACTCTTTTATCTTCTTTTCTCTTATGTCTATATCATTCTTTAATTTTTTAAATTCACTTCTAATTTCTTGTTCACTTACCATCCCCTTCTTTTCTCTAATAAATTTTGCAATTCCTCCAATAGCCATAGTTTGTATTCTTTGCTTCCGTACTGCATTTTTAAGTTCAGTTAAGTTATTATACGGTGGAGTAGTATCTTCACTCCTTGCACGATTAATCTGTTTTTTAAATTCATTGCTAAGTTGATTTCTTGTGACTTGGAAATTTTTTTCTCCATTAAGAAAAAATAATGTGGAAGCTGCATGAGCTGCATTTACTGCATTAGAACTTCTGCCAGCAAGCAGCACTATTTTTAAAGTATTAGAAAAATGTTTTAATAATGCGCTTCCCCAAGCAGCAGAATTTATTGACTTTCCTGATGTGTCATATTTTTGGGTAGAAGGTTTTTCTAGCTTATTATATGGCTTTATCAGAAGTGGTGCTATGGCTAAGCGCTGTTCTTTAGAAAGAAATTTCAAAGCAAGGTCTTGAGATAAAAGAGATTTTTTATGCCTACTAAGTAAAGAGTGCTCTTTGTTAATACTACGTAATTTACCGGTTTGCCACGTATCTATAATCACTCCAACTGCAATTGATGTCGCACCAAGTGCAATTATTGCTGGAGCAGTTATTGCAGCTGTAGCTACAATAGAAACAACTGCTGCAATTCTTAAAAATGCATACCCAGTTAGAACATAAAAGGGTTTAGAGCTCATGACTGCATCTGTATATTTTTTTGCAGTATTGGCGAATCTCTGCACGGCCCAAAATATTGGTTTTAGTAAAGGAAAATCAATTGCTGGAGCTTTTCTTTTTTTCTTTTTAGAATTTTTGGCTTGAGCCATAACAATTTCAACAAAATGACGAATATATAAATATCTTAACTTTTGCCAAAGGTTATTCATATAGAATTGTGTACACAAAAATATTCCTCAATAGAAATATATATCTTCTGTTGCAGAATCAGTACATCTCATGCAAATTACATCTTTCTAAAGAGTTATATAAATAATCATATTAAAAAGGTGTAAAA
>JAOMYS010000104.1 GCA_028372485.1 Rickettsiaceae bacterium
TTTAAAATAAATTGACTATTTACATCTTATCCATAGGTGTAACCCCTATCACTTCAAAACCATAAGCAATGACTTTTCGTACACTCTCAGCCAATGCTAGCCTTGCAGCAGTCAAGTCTTTGTTATTTTCTATGTTGAAACGATAATTGCTATTTTCTTTACCTAAATGCCAAACTGAATGAAACTTAGAAGCAACATCAATCAAGTAATAAGCAATTCTATGTGGTTCAAAATATTTTGCTGCACCTGATAGAATCTTGGTCCAAGATGCCAGTAACTTGATTAGCTGTAGTTCTTCTTCCGAACTAAGAAGAGTTAAATCAAATTCATTAGAAGCAAATTGGTTATATGCATCTGTAAAATCATCTTGTGCTTTTTGAAGAATAGATTTAACCCTGACATGCGCATATTGGACATAAAACACGGGGTTATCTTTTGACTGCTCTTTTACCTTGCCGAAGTCAAAATCCAATGGCATATCACTCCTGCGAGTAAGCATCATGAATCTTACTATATCTTTACCCACAGCTTCAGTTACATCACGTACTGTCATGAAGTTACCACTACGCTTTGACATCTTCACCGGCTCACCGTTTTTTACAAAATTCACAAGCTGAGTAGTCTTAATTTCGCTTTTCACCTTGCCGTTTCCAAGTGCATCAATCACAGCTTCAATTCTTTTTATATAACCAGCATGGTCTGCCCCAAGAATATATATTAGAGTATCAAATTTTCTGTCAATTTTATCTTTTGCATAAGCAAAATCTGCAGCAAGGTAAGACCATGATCCATCTCCCTTTTGTACGGACCTATCCTGACTATCCCCATAATCTGTAGATCTAAATAATAGTTGCTCTTTCTCTTCCCAATCATCATCACCCATATTCTTTTTTGGCTCAGGTAAGACACCTTTGTATATTAGGTTTTTATCTTCCAAAATTTTCACAGATTGAGTAATTTTGTCAGTATCATGTAATGATTGCTCTGAAAAGAATATATCATGATGAATACCAAGGTCAGAAAGGTCAGATTTGATCAGAGAAAGCATTTCATCTATAGCAATCTTCTTAACTTCAGCTCTCATTGATTTAGAATCTATTTTGTGCAGCTGATCTTGATATTTATCAAATAATTTTTGCCCAACTATTTTTAAGTATTCACCAGGATATAAACCCTCTGGTATTTCTGCTGCTTTTCCAGTACACACTTCTTCGTAACGTATGATAGAGCTATCTATGAGCGTATCTATCTGAGATCCAGCATCATTGATGTAATATTCTTTTGTTACAAGATAACCGCATTTACTTAATATATTGGATAGAACATCGCCATAAACTGCCCCCCTAGCATGCCCAATATGCATAGGGCCCGTAGGATTTGCAGATACATATTCAACATTGACACGTTCATCATTTCCAATATTTACTTCCCAGAATTGCCTATCATCATTCAGGATATTATTTAAAGATTCATGCCATTTTTCTGAACGGATAGTGAAGTTTATAAATCCAGGACCTGCTACCCCTATATGTGCAATATATGGGATTGTAGAAAAAGCATCCTTAAACTGCATAGCAACTTCTCTAGGATTTTTTTTCTCTTTGGACGCAACAATCATTGCAATATTAGTAGACAAATCACCATTTAGCGGATCTTTCGGCGCTTCAAGAGTTGCTAGAGACCAGATATCCTTATCTTTATATAAAGTAGCACTACACTTCTCTAAATCACTTCTCAATTCCTCAAAGATATTCATAAATCTGTATTGGCAAAATTTATATTATAAAAAGATTGATATTGCTTGATTGCAAAGCGATCTGTCATGCCAGCTATATAGTCTGCGATAATTGACATTTTAGATGAGGAATCATCATTATCTATCATATTCCTCCATGTAAACGGCAGTAGCTCTATATTTTCTACATATAATTTAAATAAGTCTCTGACTACATTTTGGCTTTGCAATGTCACTGATGCAACACGATGGTGCTTATACACTTTTGCCATTAAAAAGTCTTTAATTAATTTTATTTCCTTGTTAGACGAGTCCGTGAAACATACAAGTGGTTTACCAAGATAGCGTATATCTTGCTCTGTTTTGATTTTATATTCATCTATATTATTCCGTGTTTGAAGTAACAAACTCTCGATAAAGTGATGTGTTATCTTACGAGAAACTTCATATATCAAACGCATATGACTAATATCTTTATGCATGCTTCTTACCTCATGCATAAATTTATCTATAAATTCTATCTCTTCTAAATTTTTATACGAAATAATCTCAGCATTGATGCTATCTTCAAGGTCGTGACATATATAAGCAATATCATCTGAAAGTGCAACTACTTGAGCCTCAGCTGAAGAATGTTTATCAAGCTCTAAACTATGTTTTACATCATATTCAAATATATATGAATTAGTCTCTGTTTTATATATAGGGCCATTATGTTTTACTATTGCCTCTAGTACCTCCCATGTAAGGTTTAGACCATTATAGGCAGCATATTTTTCTTCTATCTCAGTTAGTATCTTAAATGAATGTGCATTATGCGAGAATCCACCAAACTCTTTCATACATTCATTAAGAGCTTCTTCTCCTGAATGACCAAAAGGAGTATGACCAAGATCATGAGCAAGTGCTACACCTTCTGCTAAATCTTCTGAAAGCCCAAGAGCTTTAGACAATGATCTTGCAATTGAGGACACCTCAATTGAGTGCGTCATACGATTACGATAATGATCACCTTCATGATTTACAAATACCTGAGTTTTATATTGAAGACGTTTAAAGGCATTCGAATGAATTATGCGGTCTCTATCTCTTTCAAACTCATTTCTATATGGTGTTGGTTGTTCAGGATATACCCTACCCTTAGAATTTTCTGGTAGGCACGCATAGCTCTTTGGCATTATTTCTCTCCATCACTTTGAATAAGTTATAAGCTAACATAAAAGTATTATGTCTGCAAATAGAAGATAAATTCCGCATCTTTTTTACATATGATGAAAGTATTGACCACTACGATTGAGTATGTAGTACTTTGAGCAACTTCTTCCTCCCTCAACTTGTCATTTCGTAAATTTGAGTATTACTATTCCCTCAATGTCATCTCGTAAATGAGGCTCTCCC
>JAOMYS010000105.1 GCA_028372485.1 Rickettsiaceae bacterium
GATATTAATCCAATACAGAATCCTTACATCATAATTGATGATAATGCATCTTCATGCGATGTTTTTCCTAGAGAAGCGGTTAGATTTTTAAACCGCAATAACCAGAGAGTTGGTATGGTTGAACCTATTGTAAAAATTTTTGCAAAATATGGGTTTAGTCAGTGGGGGGGTGATTGGAATTCGCTAATAGATTATCATCATTTTCAAATACCGAGAGATAAAATAAAGGAGTTATTAGGAAAAATGTAGCCTTCTATTTGAAGGTATGATTTTACTGCAGCCCTTAATGGTGTAATTGATCTGGCACAGAAACTTGATTAGAAGATTGTTCCACATACCCTCCTTTCTCTTTTTTTAGAATAGCGTATTTACGTTTTGCTACAGAGTCTGTAAAACTTATTTCTCCAGAGATACCAGAAAATAGTTCATCTGAGTTTATTCTGTTTAAAAATTTTCTTCTGTTGTATCCGTTACCAATATATTCTGCAGTTATTTTTCCGAGATCATATGCAATTGCATGCATGAATGAGACATGGTTTACATTCAAATCAACACCACGAAGTATCATATCGCCATTTGCCATATTTAGCGATCCGGTGAATGTGATATCTACAGGAAAGGATGAGTCAATATCAATTCTGCTATCACCTGCAATGATCGCTTTTTTATCAAGATTATATTTCTTGAAATCCTTATATAATATTTGCAACGCTTCATTGTCATCAGCAATCAGCACTACAGGCTGCTTAAGATTAAAATCATTTTCATTTAAATGATTCACGGCATCTGAAACTACACGCACAGATTTTTCTATATCCTCTTTTGAATCATTATAAAATTTAATGCGTGAAAGAGAGGCATCCTTGTTTGATATCATATCTTGTAAAATAGCACTTACGGTATTGGAATATTTTCCCGAAGGAAGTAGAGCTATATAGTTTTTATAATCATTATCTAGAAGGTAATTTATTATTTGTTCAAGTTGGCGCATTGGGGCATGCCCGCATACAAAAGTGCTTTTACTTGCAAGAACAGGGTTGTTTGACATAGACAGTACTATGACGCCATTATTTCTAGTTTTGCTAGAAACAATGTCAGTATCTTCAGAAGATATAGGCCCTATAATTATGTCAGTCCCTTGGTCAAAAATTTTGCTAAGTGACTCTAATAACTGCTCTTGATCAGCATAATTATAAGTTGTGACTTTAATTTGCGTTTTAGCGCCATCTGCAAGGCCCATTTTTACCATCTTGCTATATTCAGCACTTATTTTTGTATCAATTTCAGAAGATGGAAGTAAAATCGCAACATTAGCAGGTGTTGCAATATTTTTATTCGTAATGCCATTAATTTGGCTACATGATGAGAGCAATGTGATTGACACAAAAGAAATAATGAATTTTTGAAAATACCGCTTTATACTTAGCATAAAACAATCCCCCAGAGGAAATATCGATGAGCATCAAGTCAGGTCTTTATTTAATCTCAACACCTATAGGAAATTTAGGTGACATCACTTTGCGTGCTATAGAGATATTACAACACTCTGACATTATATTATGTGAAGATACCAGAGTGTCCAGCAAATTACTAGCAAAACATGGGATCAAGAACTCATTAAGAATATATAATGACAGGAGCGATGAATCTCTTCGTATTTTGATAAAAAATCTAATATTAGAAGGTAAGATTATTAGCCTTATCTCAGATGCTGGTACCCCATTAATATCAGACCCGGGATATAAACTAGTTAGAGATCTCAAGCATAATAATCTTCATATTGATGTGATACCTGGTCCGTGCGCTGCTATCTCTGCTCTTGTTTTATCCGGGCTTCCAACAGATCAATTTCTATTTGCCGGATTTTTGCCAAAAAATAGCTCTGGAAAGAAAAACTTATTCGAAAAATATATTCATATTGAAGCAACAATGATATTCTATGAAACATCAAATCGTATCATTGATTCACTCTAAGTAGCGCTAAATGTTTTAGGAGATCGAGAAGCAAGTATAGCGCGTGAACTAACGAAGTTGCATCAAGAATCTAGGCTAGAAAAATTATCAAAATTGATAGAATATTATGAAAACAGAGTGATAAAAGGAGAGATCGTCTTACTCATTTCTGGCAAATCAGAAGAGGAAATTTCTGCGTCTAGAGTAGAAGATCAAATACAAAAATTGTTAATAGAGGGAAAAAGTGCAAGGGACGCATCTAACATTATTTTTGAAAAATATAAGGGAAAAATTAGTAAAAAGATCATTTACCAGATTGCAAATAGGATCAAATGATTATTAGAAAGTTAGAAAACCCTCGAGGTCATCGATGTAAATTTGAGCATTACTATTCTCAATCTGTCATCTAGTAAGCTACCTCCACCTCCACTATCATTCCGTAAACGACCGCTAAGCGAGCTATACGGAATCTCATATTGGTAGAATCAACCTCTATGCTTTCATGGATCTCGTATAATTCGTACAGAGCTCATTTACGAGATGACAGGTTGGGGGTCGCAAAGAGCTTGTTTACGGGATGACAGATCGAGGGTTTGCACACTAAGCATACATTGCTTAGTTGTAAAATACCTGCAAGTAAGTGAAACATACATGTTGTTTATTATTAATTTATTGATTATGCTATTGTATTTGTGATACCCTACGTGGTGAAGTGTAAATATTTATTAATATTTAAAAAAACATTCAAAGACATAATAAAGGAATAAAACTATGAAAAAAAAGAAGTTAAACTTTAAAAAAATACTGGCAACGGCATCTGCCTTTGCTTTTGTAGCTGGAGTAAGTACTAATGCTATGGGGGCGGATGGTGGTAACTTTTCGAGACCAGCTGTTGTAGGTGCTGGTAATGCTACATTGGATGTTGATACCAACTTGGTAGTAAAAAGTGGTTCTTTTGGTAATATCAAGAATTTTGATATTAAAGCTGCTAAAAAGTTAACTTTCCAAACTGCTGATAATATTACAACTATTGCAGGTACAACATGGAAATTCGGTGATGGTAGTTCAACCGTAGAATTC
>JAOMYS010000106.1 GCA_028372485.1 Rickettsiaceae bacterium
AAAGACTCACAAGGAGTTATATCGGCGATTTCTGATCTTACAAATCTTGATCTGTATTTTAATAAGCTAGGCATTCATAAAGCGTCCGGTGATAAAGCCTTGCTTGCAATAAATGCTAAATTTGATGATATAAATAATGGAGTGATGGAGTTTTTCGTTGAGGGCGAGAAGAACTTGCAAATTCATGGAAATGGTACGATATGTAGTGATAAATTTCAAGCAGAAGTAACGGAGATCAAACATAAACAAACAGATTTATCTGGATCAATCTCATTAAATGGAGATTCTATGGATCTGCACTTAAATGGTAAATTACTAGATATATCAAACGCTGACATGATTCAATTTTTAGAAAAAGAAAGAGATGGTGGAGCAACAAATCTAAAGTTAAATATTGACAAAATTAAGTTAAAAAACAATGTGTGGATGAATAATGTCAAAGCAAATTTTGAGTGTGATAATAATCGCTGCTTCTCTGGAGAGCTTAAATCTAAAGTAGGTAAAAATAAAAATCTAGATCTTAAACTAAGAGCAGACGACTTGCACGAAAACTGGATTATAAAATGTGATAATGCTGGAGCGTGTCTTAGTGGTATTGGTGCGTATAATTCTATGAAATCTGGAGCTTTACTTATAAATATCAATACAAGTAGAAAGGAAGTTAAATCAGGTCAGATTATCCCCATACTGAGTGGCAACCTTACACTTAAGCGTTTCGTGCTTCGCAATACCCCTATAATTACCAAATTCATTTCATTTGTATCCCTTCCAGGAATTATAGACATAATCAGAGGAAATAACGCTATAGTCTTTGCTGATATGAAAGGGGACTTTAGCTTTAACAACAAACTTTTAACAATAAAAGATACTCTCGCAACAGGACCGTACTTCAATTTTAACATGCACGGCGATATTGATATTAAGAATAAATATATTGATATAAAAGGATATATTACTCCTTCACTATATGGCGTAAAGTCAGTACTTGATATAGTACCACTCGTTGGATCAATATTTACAGGTACTAGGAAAAGCGCGGGGTTAATGTCTGCCCCCTACCGTATGCGAGAACATTACTAAGTGAATCTTAGAGTGGAAATATGGACTAAAAAATATGAAACCACAAAATAGCAAAGAATCAATCAAAGCATATATTGCAGATGCTCCCAAGCTGCCAGGGGTGTATCGTATGTTAGATTTTAGTGAAAATATCATATATATAGGAAAAGCGAAAAATCTTAAAAATAGACTGTCACAATATCTGCTCAAGCTAAATAAAAAGAATGAAACAATGGTTTCCCTTGTTTCATCGATTGAATATACCGTAACTGAATCAGAGTCAGCAGCTCTCCTTTTAGAAGGGCAGATGATCAAAAAATTCAAGCCAAAATTTAATATTCTACTTAAGGATGACAAATCCTTTCCTTATATAGAGTTAAGGCTAGATCATGAATACCCTCAATTACTAAAATATCGTGGTAATATTTCAAAAAAAAATAACAGGAAATTCTTTGGACCATTCGCATCTATCGGTCATGTAGATACTACTCTTACAGAGTTACAGAAAATATTCAAGTTAAGATCATGTACTGATAGTTTTTTTGCAAATAGAAAGAGACCTTGCCTGCAATATCAGATTAACCGCTGTTCTGCACCTTGCGCAAACAAAATTTCAAAGAGTGATTACGATGATTTAGCGTTTGAAGCTAGGCAATTTTTATCAGGAAAGAATCAGGATTTACAAAAAACTCTTTCAAAAAAAATGGAACAACTCAGCAATGATATGGAGTTTGAAAAAGCTGCAATTATTCGTGATCGTATCAAAGCTATAAGTTATGTTCAGCTAAAATCAGATAGCGCCTGCTCTTTAAAAGATGCAGATGTTATAGCACTTAGCGAAAATAAAGGAATGATTTGCATTCAGCTTTTTATATATAGATCATACCAATTTTGTGGCAATCAGGCGTATTTTCCCGATATCTCTAATTTACCAAAGACATCAGATGAGATTCCTGGATCGTTTATAATGCAATTATATCAAAATAAAGTGCCACCAGAACAAATTTTAGTCAGCCACAATTTACAAGAAATAACTCTTTACGAGTCGGCATTGAAAATGCTACACAAAGTAAATGTTAGGATATCTACACCTAAATCTGGAATTAAAAAGAAAATAGTAGAAAATGCATTACATAATGCAGAGATTGCACTTGAGAAACATATCAAGATATCTGCTAAAAACCTAGATTCTCTAAAAAAGATACAAGAATTATTTGACCTGCAAGAAATACCAAAGCGTATTGAAGTATATGATAATAGCCATATTCAAGGTGCTTTTCCAGTTGGGGTTATGGTGGTGTCTGGCATTGATGGTTTTGAGAAAAAAGAATATCGTTTATTTAACATCAAAGATTCTGCAAAAAATATAGGAGATGATTATGCAATGCTAAAGGAAGTACTTATTCGGCGTTTAACACGACTAAAAAAAGAATCTTTTAAAACACCAAATTTGATGATAATTGATGGCGGCATAGGGCATATGGGCGTGGCCTCTAAGGTAATGAGAGGACTTGAGATTAATATACCTTTTGTCTGCATGTCAAAAGGTATAGATCGAAATAGTGGTAGGGAACAGTTTCATATTCCGAATAAAGACTCTTTCACTTTAGATAAGAATTCTGATGTTATGAAATATTTACAAATACTTCGTGATGAAGCGCATAATTTTGCAATTAAGAGCCATAGGAATAGAAGAAGTAAGTCAATAACTCTTTCATCTCTTGATCATATTTCTGGTATAGGTTCATTTCGTAGAAAAGCTTTGCTCAATTACTTCGGATCTTTTAAAGCAGTCTCAGATGCTACAATATCAGAGCTTACAAAAGTAGGT
>JAOMYS010000110.1 GCA_028372485.1 Rickettsiaceae bacterium
GGTTTTTATACAACCAACCTACCAATATTATCTTCCTGCATCTGTTTTATGGGGATACACTCTACATTTTTTGGTCCAATAAAATATAGTGCTCTTCCGGACCAATTACGAAAAGATGAACTTCTAGGTGCAAATGCTTTCGTTGAGGCTGGAACTTTTTTATCTATCCTCATTGGTACGATGATAGGAGGATTCTATACTGCGCATAGTAGCTTTGTTATTATAATATCTATCTCTGCTGCAATTATTGGTTATATTGCAAGCCTATGCATGCCTAAGTCCGGCAATGCAAATTCTGATATCGCAATCAATCCTAATATACTACAAGAAACCGTCAGCATGATTAAATATGCTACCTCTAAAAATCAGGTATACTTAGCAATACTTGGAATATCTTGGTTTTGGTTTATCGGCGCAATTGTGCTCGCACAAATTCCATCACTTGCCAGAAACACACTTGGTGTTGATGAAAATGTCTCGAATCTCTTCTTAGCTATTTTTTCTATCGGTGTAGGATTAGGGTCATTTTTGTCTAATAAACTTCTCAATCATAAAATTTCTACAAAATATCTTCTAATTTCAGTTATTGGCATAAGTGTTTTTTGCACAGATTTATTTTTTGCAACTAAGATCGCTAGCATAACATATGAACCAGAACACCTTAAGAATATATCTCAGTTTCTAAGTAGAGGACATTACATAAGAATTTTAGTTGATCTATTGGGTCTATCAGCTTGTGGAGGACTTTATGTAGTTCCTTTATTTGCTGCAATACAATACTTCACAGCACCACAATATAGAAGTAGAGTAGTCGCATCTAACAACCTTATAAATTCAACATTTATGGCCGTATCAACGGTCTTTTCATCTTTGCTATTTTTCTTAAACTTTTCCATTCCATATATAATATTGACTGTAAGTATATTAAATCTAGTCGTTGCAATCTACATATATAAGCTACTACCAAATACTCGTATTATTCCACTCTCCTTATGGAGATTACTCTTTAAGTCTATCTTCTTTTTGATGTATAAAGTTGAAGTTAAGGGAGTAGAAAATTACAAAAAAGCTGGAAAAAAGACTGTAATTATTGCAAACCATCTCTCCTATATAGACCCTCCACTAATTGCATCTTATATACCAGAAGAGATGCGATTCGCTATTAATAAAACTAGAGCAAAAGAATGGTGGATAAGACCATTCCTAAAGATAGTTAAAACTTACCCTATAGAGCCTAGCAACCCTATCGCCATAAAAAGCTTGATTGAAGAAGTAAAAAAAGATCAAAAAATAGCTATTTTCCCGGAAGGAAGAACTAGCTTAACTGGCTCTTTGATGAAAATTTATGAAGGACCAGGAATGATAGCTGATAAAGCTGATGCTACAGTGTTACCTATCAGAGTAGATGGCACTCAATTTACGTGCTTTTCCAAGATCAAAAAGCTCATGAGCGGAAAATTCACATTTCGTAGAAAAATTACTATCACTGTTCTTCCTCCAGTCAAATTTAACTTACCAGATCATTTTGGTAGTAGAGATAGGCGTAAATATATTGGTCATGCTATATATAATGTAATGAGCGAAATGATGTTTGAGACTTCTAATTACAAAGAAACATTATTTCAATCACTCATCAACGCAAGTAAGCTCTATGGCAAGAGAACTGAAATAGTACAGGACATTGATAATAATACAGAAAATTACCAAGGTCTCCTGCTAAAGTCATTTATCCTAGCAGATGTACTCTTAAAAGATGGAAGACACAATAGCAATGTTGGAATGATGTTACCTAATATGGTCATCAGCACTATTACATTCTTTGCTATACAAGTTGCTGGTAAAGTGCCATCTATGATCAATTTCACATCTGGTGCAGGTAATATCATTTCAGCATGCAAAACGGCACAAATCAATACTATCTGTACATCTAAAAGATTTGTTAAAAAAGCTGAACTAGAAGAATTAATAAATGCAATTGAAGAGTCTGGTATATCCATTACCTATCTGGAGGATATGAAAAAGCAAGTTACATTATTGCTAAAAATTAAATGCCTAATCGCTACTATATTCCCTCAGACTTATTATGATAGCATATATGCATCTAATAATGACCTAGATACTGCCACGATTTTATTTACTTCAGGTACAGAGGGTACTCCTAAGGCTGTAGCTTTGTCGCATCGCAATATTCAGTCTAATAGATGCCAAGTGACCGCAAGACTTGATTTTAACCCCAATGATAGTGCTTTTAATGCCCTGCCATTATTTCATAGCTTTGGATTAACTACCACTTTGATAATGTGTTTAAATGGCGTTAGAACATTCTTCTATCCATCACCTCTTCATTATCGCATCATTCCAGAAGTGGTTTACGATATCGGGGCAACTATCATGTTCGGAACTGACACTTTCTTTACAGGGTACGCTAATTATGCTCACCCATATGATTTCTACTCGTTAAGATATGCAATTGCCGGAGCAGAAAAATTAAAGCCAAAAACTAGACAATTATGGTTTGACAAGTTTGGCATAAGAATATTTGAAGGATATGGTGTAACTGAAGCATCTCCTGTACTAGCTGTTAATACTCCGATGCATGATAAGCCTGGCACAGTAGGACGTTTTATGCCTAAAATTGAGCATTTCTTACAACCAGTTGAAGGCATTGAAGAAGGTGGAAGATTATGTGTTCGTGGACCAAATATCATGCAAGGCTATATTAAGTCTGATAACCCAGGAAAAATTGAAGCACCTC
>JAOMYS010000107.1 GCA_028372485.1 Rickettsiaceae bacterium
TGCTTTTGCATTCTTGCTAAGATATCTTGTTTTCTCTGTGTAATTATCGGGTTTGTTTGCACGCTCTAACTTGTCCCACGCAATATAGCTTTTTCTATAAGAGGATAGAGAGGTGTCGGTGCTAGAAGGTGAATATTCAGCATGTTCAACTCTAGAGCTAATGTTCGTTGTAGAAAAGTTACAGTTAGTAGAATCACTTTGTGATATACTGGTAATAGTAGTCATTTAGAACCTCTTTTGCGAGGCTAAGACCTTAAAATACTTGCAATTCACGCAAAAAAATTGTACAATGATTACACAAAAGAAAAATAAGTTGGTAGCTTTATTCTTTAGTAAAAAATATAATTTTTTGTGGGTGTTAAGTGTTTTTGGTCTTAATGCCTCTTTTTTTATTTAACGTACTAGGCTATAAGTTATACGGTATTTTTACCGTAGTCAACATATTTTTGTCTGATAGAAGATATTTTGATTTTGCTTTCCTATTCAAACAAAAACTCTAGATCATTCCGTAAAAATACTTCTATCTATACGTACACTTAAATTATATGGAAATGTGATTCCTTTACTCTCAAAGAATTGCCTAAAAACGGAATCATCTATATCTTTGTTCCTTGGCGCAAGAAGAGCTTTGTTGTCAAAGGTTTCTAGATAGTTAACAATTTTTCTTGACGAGTTAGTTGCGCTAGCTAGATCTGTTTGAGTTAAGTCTAAAATAGATCTAGCTGCCCTAAACTGAAATCTCGTTAGATGAGAAGAGTGCATCTCGCTATCCTCTTTTGAATCAAAGCAAATGCTGTTTTCATCAGGAAAAAGAATGTGATGTTGACTAAAAAAGAAAACCAAAGACTCAGGAGATGCTTTTTTTGTTTTTATAGAATCTAATGGTCTTTGTTTTTCCCACCTTGATACGATAGTGCGACTAACACCTAAATATAATGCCAATTCTCTTACTTCGACACCAGTAACAGATCTAGCTGACTTTAATTGAAATATTTTTATCATTATATTAAAACTTACTGTAAAGATTTGAATATTCCTCATCAGATGCATTCTCTAAAGCTCTTAGAGCCATTCTGATAATAGCAGATTTACTTTTATTTCTTTTTTTTAGTAAAATTGCCCTGTCTAATTGTTGTTCTAGAGTTTCTAGGTCTAAATTATTTAAGGTAAAGGTTACCGCTTGAACTCTTCCTTTTTGCTTTTGCTCCTTAGTATGACCCATTTCTTGTCGTGGATTTATAAATTCTTCTTTTGTTATCCGCAAAGGAGCTTCGAGTCTATTATTTTTTGTGCTACTCATATGTAAATACCTCCGAACCTAGTGATAGAATTTCATTTTTTGCTTTATCATCGGTGTACTCAAGCACAGAAAGTCCTTTGCCCATAGTACGCCAGTAAGAAGAGCGATAAGTTATAAAAACATTTGAATTAATAAAATTAGGCATTTTAGAGAGTATTTCTTCTGTTTCTTTTTTATCGTCCATATTGGGATTGGTAGGAGCGTGAGTTATTAAAGCAAAAGATCTTAATTTTTTATTTAATGCGCTAGCATGCTCAACTAATTCATTCATTTTACCTAAAGTATCAATATCAATTTGACTTGGTTTGATAGGGGTATAAAAAACATCGCATGCAATCATTGCAGATCTTAGTTCCGTAGAATCACGTCCACCAGAATCTATAATAACAAAACTATATCTTTTTGAAAAATCTACGACAGTTTCATATATATCTCCAGTCTTTTCTGCGCTATTTAATTTAGGTAGTTGCTGTGACGATATAACACTTCTACGGTAAGCCCAAGTTGAGCTAGTTTTTTGTGGGTCAGCGTCTAGCAACAAGACATCTTTGTCTTGTGACGCAAGAAAAACAGCTAAGTTGCACGCAATTGTTGACTTACCTGCCCCGCCTTTTTCTCCTCCTATTAAAACAATCATAATAAATATTATTTATATCTTACACATATACAATATAGCACCAAACACGTGTTATGTCTAATAAATACCTGGCGCATAAAATATATTAAAAATATACTTTATGTAGTAAGTAATCTAAATAAATAACATATTTATAGTATTTATTATATTCACTGTAAGTACCTTACTTGCTATGTTAAAAATATGGAATATGTGATGGGTAATGCAACAACTGTACATTCCCTCCATTTGCACTATTAAGAATCATTAGTTGTTAATTATTCTACTTAAACTGTCATTTAACGTTGACCTTGGAATATCAAAATTACGACATATCTGAGCTTTACTTGCTCCACTCTTAATTAATCCCGTAATAGTTTCTAACCTTTCATAGCATATCTTTCTAGGTCTGCCCCCTATTTTTCCTCTTTTTTTAGCAGATTCAAGTCCAGCTAGTACTCTTTCTCTGGCAAGTGATCTTTCATATTGAGCAAGAGAGCCAAACAGATTGAAGATAAATTCTCCATGAGCTGTCGAGGTATCCATATTTTCAGTAATAGACTTAAACCCTATATTTCTTTTTTGTAAATCTGTTACTATTTTAAGTAAATGTGGTAATGATCTACCAAGCCTGTCTAGTTTCCAGACAACTAAAGTATCTCCTTCTTTTAAATATTCTAGTGCAGCTTTTAGCCCAGGTCTATCATCTCTAATTCCCGACATATTATCTTCATAGATATTTCTTTCATCAATGGCGCATTTAATAAGGGCATCTTTTTGAAGATTTGTATTTTGTCTATCAGTTTCGGATGAAACCCTCATATACCCAACTAGCATTTTCTAATTTGTTTTATTAAAACTATTGTTTAGCGACAACTATACGAATAACTATTAATTTGTAGTTTTCGTACTACTTTGATATCCGTGTATGTTTTTCGTACAAG
>JAOMYS010000108.1 GCA_028372485.1 Rickettsiaceae bacterium
ATAAACAATATCATTGCAGGTGCTGGTATTGTAAATTTTTCTAATACAATAAATGCTCAAAACTTTGAAATAAAATCAGGTAGAGTTAAGTTTGAAGGTAATGTCAAGACTACACTGAAATTCACTGATAATAATGGTAGAGTGGATTTAGCTAATAATGTTGTATTAACGGGAGGTATCACTACGGATCATAATAACAAAGGCTCTTTGATATTTAAAGGTGCTGGTGGTGTAACAGGTACTATTGGTGCTGGAGGTAACGCTATACGTCTAATCCATGCACATGGAGCAGGAGATGTTACTCTTGGTGGTAATGTATTTGCCAAAACCTTAAGAATTTCTAATGCTGGATCTAACGTAAAGCTTAATGGCGGTGATTTAACAGGTAATACAGTATTTGAAGATGCTAATGCCAAACTCACAGTAACAGATGGTAGAAACATAACAGGAGCTATTGATGGTAATGGTGGTAATGGTGGTAATGAAGGTATTCTACAGTTTGATGGAGATAGCACAGTAAATGGTGCAGTCGGTGCACAAAACAAGCTCAACAATATCATTGCAGGTGCTGCTGGTGGTAATACAGTTCACTTTAATAATGAAGTAAAATCACAAACATTTGAAGTAGGCGCAGGTGATGTTGAGTTCCAAGATAATGTTGAGACTGATCTAACGTTTAATGCAGCAGGTACAGTAGATCTTGCTGCTGGTAAAACATTTACTGGTAATGTAAATTTTGCCGCCTCTCAAGGCAGCTTTACTGCGAGAGGTTTAATTACTGGTAACCTTGATAATTATAACATATTTGATCCTGATTCAAACGAAGGTGAATTAATATTCAAAGATGCAGGAGGTGTAACTGGATCTATTGGTAATAGTACTGCTTTAACCAAGGTAAAGTTTAATGCAGGTGGCAATGCTATTGGCTTGAATACTGCAGGAGGTGGTACAATAAGAGCGGCTGATTTTATTTTTGAAGATAACGATACTGTCACTGCAAATGGTGCTATGGAAGGTAATGTGTTGTTCAAACATGCTAATGCTAAACTAGTGTTAGCAAATGGTAAGAACATAACAGGAACTATTGATGGTAATGGTGGTAATAAAGGTATTCTACAGTTTGACGGAGATAGCACAGTAAATGGCAAAATAGGTAATACTCATAAGATAAACAATATCATTGCAAATGGTGCTGGCGATAAAACAGTTCAGTTTAATGAAGTAAAATCAAGAACATTTGAAGTAGGTGCAGGTAAGGTTGATTTCCAAGATAATGTTGAGACTGATCTAATGTTTAATGATACCGGTGAAGTAGATTTAGCTGCAGGTAAAATATTTACTGGTGATGTAAATTTTAGTGGCTTTCAAGGCAATTTTACGGTGAGAGGATATATAGATGGTGAGATTAATAATACAAGTTTACTTGCTAATACAGCAGGCACATTAATATTCAAAGATGCAGGAAGAGTAACTGGATCTATTGGTAAGAGTACTGCTTTATCAGAGGTAAGATTCAATGCAGGTGGTAAAGCCATTGGTTTGAATACCAATGGCTTAGGTACAATAAAAGCAGATGATTTTATTTTTGAAGATAACGATACTGTCACTGCAAATGGTGCTATGAATGGCAGAGTAGAATTTGGCGCTAATGGCGGAACTTTGAATGCAACTAGTGGTTTGACTACAGATAATATTAAGCTAGAAGGCAATAGTGAAATAAATGGGAAGATTACTGCAAATGATGCTACTATTGACGTAGGTAAGAGCAAGTTGACTTATAAGGGCACAGCTGATCTTTCTGGTAATATAACAATAAAAACAAAGATAAACCCAGGCGTTGGTGTAGGTCAGATAGAGATCAAAGGTACTAATGTTGCGGGCGATGCAGGTAAATTTGATTTCACAAAAGCGAAAACTGTTAATATTGAATTATCTGGCCCTTCAAGTGTAAGAGACATAGGAGAGATCTATCAGATATTTATAACTAATGAGGATGGCTCTATAAAATCATTTGCAGCTAATCTGAAAGATTTTGATAAGGGTGACGCTAAAACTTTATGGAGAATAAATGGTCATGCTTTATCCTCTATTAAACTTATTCTTCCTGAGGCAGAAAAAAATGTTGAAAATAATGATAGTACTAAAGATGATGAAGAGCCTGTTATTGTTAGTAGTGAAAATAGATATTCTCCTGTTGCGGCAATTTCACAAAATCGTACAAAAATAATAGACAGACTTGAAAAAGGACTGGTGGAAGATTTTTCTGAAACTGCACCAGAGATCATCCCGGTACTCATGAGCATTGATACAAAAAAAGATAGCGATGCTCAGAACACCCTAGATTCTATTGGAGTGATGTCTCAATCTGCTCCAGAGCGTGTACAGGAAGCTGTTAAAAGAATGTCAACTACTGCTTCTAGTAGCGCAACTGCATCAACTCAAATAGTAAAAATTGGTAGTAATGTTGCTAAGACAAGAATGGCTAATATAAGCATGCCAAAGGTTAATATATCCGCTCCGAAAGTTTCTCCTACTACTACTGCTGCTGCAGCTGGTGATGACTTCGCTGAAGAAAGATGTGGTACATGGATCAACCCTATATATACAAGATCTACTCAGCAAAAAATAGGAAGTGAAGCTGGTTATAAAAGTACTGGAGCAGGGGCTGCTCTTGGGTTTGACGTGCTGGTAAATGAGAATTTATTGGCAGGTATTTCAGCAGCAGCTATGAATTCTGATCTTAAATATTCTGATCAAAAATCAGGTGATAAAAAAGAGATAAGAACTGTGATGTTCTCT
>JAOMYS010000011.1 GCA_028372485.1 Rickettsiaceae bacterium
CTTATTGTAAGTGTAATAAACCAATTATGTCAATAAGATTGAAAGCGATAGAGACGATTCTAATAACGAAAGATGTAAGAAATATTGTTAGGGTATATTTTTGCTAAACTTTTACTGGCATTATAACAAAGTTATTAGACTCATTCTCTTTGCTTTTTATAAGTACTGGTGAGAATGAATCTTTGAAGTATATATCGACTTGATCTTCTTTGATTGCTCCTAGGACATCGCTGATATATTTGGGATTAAAGCCAATGGTAATTTCTGTTCCAGAAAATTTGCAATAATTATTTTCATCCTCGGAAAAGCTGAGATCTTCATTTGCTGAACCCTTTGTTTCGCCAAATGCTGTTACCTTCATTGCTTTGTCATTTATGATAAGCTTTACAGCGCGGAATTTATCAACGGTAATAGTGGCAACACGGTCAATGGCGCTAGCAAGTAATTTTGTATTCACAGTAAGAAGTGATGTGTTATCCGAAGGGATAAATCCGGAATAATCTGGAAAATTGCCGTCAATGAGTTTTGAAATTAACAATAAATTATTGCACAGGAACTTTATCTTGTTAGTGGCAAGAGAGATTTGTACATCTGACTGTATATTTCTGGAATCTTTGATAATCTTCAGTAGTTCTGCCACAGTTTTTTTGGGAATAATAGCGCCGAAATCTTTACTTTTTTCCGCAAGGTCAGTAGTAGCAATTGATAATCTATGACCATCGGTTGCTACTCCACGAAAGTCTTTATCCTTGATGTGCAGATATATGCCATTCAGATTGTAACGAGTTTCATCTGTAGATACTGAAAAATGTGTATACTCAATAATTTTTGCAAGCTCGGTACAAGAAACCCCAAAGGAATTATTGGAATCAATATCTTCCATCTCGGGAAAGCCCTTGGCTGGAAGTGTTAAAAGTTCAAAATGACAATTGCTCCCTATGATCTCAAGCTTACCTGAGTCATGAGATTGTTTTAATTTCACTTCAGAATCTGGGATTTTGCGTATGATATCTGAAATAGTTTGCGTGGAAACACTTGTCCCCCCCTCCGAAATTACCTTAGCCCCTATGGATTGCTTTAGATATATATCCATATCCGTAGCTGATATTTCTAGCATGTTATTTTTTGCAATAAGTTTTATATTGCTAAGTTCTGATAATACGTTTCTCTTTTCAACAACTGACGTTGTGAAGCTTAAAGCATGCGCTAAATCCTTTGTTTGAATGGAGATTTCTAAATTATTTTCATTTTTAGATTGAGTCATAAGAGCATATTTTGATTTACATTATCTAATGTCATATCCCAAAAATCATAATAAATCCAGATATATTAATCCGCTTTATATTTGCTCAGTGCGGCATTTGTCCACTCGGAGTAAGTCATATTTGGTTTATAGCGATCATTGTATTTTGTTATAGTTGAATTGATAACAGTATCCATTGGAAGGTCAAAGAACATAGCAAATGCATATCTTGAATATCCACCATATGCTTTTTTCACTAAATGTTCTGTTGCTACGATTGTACCATTAGTTATCAATTCACCAGTCTCGCCAACTTGAAAAATCAATACATCACTCGGTATCGGTACTGCCTGTCCACGAACATATAAACCAGAGCCTTCTGGTTGATCTGCTACTTGCCCATCTTTTATAAATGTGGCTGCTGTTAGACCGGTGATGACGCTATGGTCGCGATGCATGCCGCACCAATTTGGATTTCCAGTATTATCTGGAAGATCAATAGGTGCATAATATAGCATTCTGCCAAGCCCCGTAGTGTTAATTCTACCGACACCTACAAGTTCCATAACATCTTTTCCAGTATTATAAATAATCTGAGCAAGGTCTAGATAATACGTTTTAAATTCAGGAAATGATTCTGGCCATATATTTTCCTCTCCGGTTTTTTCTGGTACAAATGCGTAATATGATCCTTTATGAGAATCTACCATGCCGTTAAATTTTTCTACGCCGTAAGACCATCCACGTATGTTATTATTTTCAGGAGAACATGATGTTTTTTGTTTTTCGGTAAGATGCACGAATTTTCGCGCTACTTTTATATAATTTTGGTAAGCTTGTGAATATTTAGGAACTCCTCTAAAGGCAACAAATCCATAGATGTGTAGATGCTTTATAATTTCTTTTTTTTGTTCGTGACGCTTACTATACGAAAATATTTGGTAATCTGGGCTATTATATGCCAATGTAATAGTGGCATTATTTATTATTAGAATCAATAAGATTAATATTGACGATATAATTCTGGACACTTTATGCCACCTCTGTATTTTATTTTTCTCAGGGAAACTACAGTGCGTTTTATAATAGGCAAGCTATTTTTATAGATATCAGCAGTTGTATTTACTTACTTGTTGCAATTTATCAATGGGTGATTGAATCATCAAACTTATTATATGCTTGCTCTGCTGGATAAGTTTTTATATAAGTTCATCTGGGTGCTAAATATAGCTAATGATAGAAAATAAATATGATGAGGTGTTAATGGAAATTTCAGTTGCAGAATATATCTGGCTAGATGGTACAAAGCCATCTGGGAAATTAAGATCAAAGACTAGGTTAACGCCACTTCCGGATCATCCTAAAATATCGGATTTTCCTGAGTGGAGTTTTGATGGCTCATCCACTCAGCAAGCACAGGGTAGCGATTCTGACTGTATATTGAAACCTGTTAATTACGTTTTAGATCCGTTGTGTGATGGCGGAGATTACCTTGTATTGTGCGAGGTGATGAACCCAGATGGGACAGTGCATGAGTCAAATACACGTGCTTTACTTAGGAAGATTCTAGAGAAAGGTGGGGACAAGCATGAAACATGGTTAGGATTTGAGCAGGAATATACTATGTTCAAGAAGAACATACCTCTTGGATGGCCGGAACATGGATTTCCTGGAATACAAGGGCCTTACTATTGCGGAGTTGGTAGCGAACAAATTTTTGGAAGGGAGCTTGCAAATAGACACAGAGAGTGCTGCCTTGATGCTGGTATATTATATTATGGTATGAATGCAGAAGTAATGCCAGGTCAGTGGGAGTATCAAGTTGGATATAGAGGCGCTGATGACGAAGACGCTGGAGCGTTAAACGTTGCAGATCATACTTGGTTTGCGAGATGGATCATGCATAGATTAAGCGAAGAGTACGATATACATATTTCGCTTGAAAATAAGCCGGTAAAAGGTGACTGGAACGGTGCTGGGATGCATACTAATTTCTCAACGAAAGATATGCGCGCCCCAGAGACAGGGCGTGGCACTATAGAGATGGCTATATCTAGGTTAGAGTCTAGGCATAAGGAACATATATCGGAATATGGGGAAAAGTTAGAAGAAAGGTTGACTGGTGATCACGAAACATCAACGATACATGAATTTTCAGCGGGAGATGCAGACCGTGGAAGATCAATTAGAATTCCACGTCCTGTGGCAATAAAAGGATATGGTTATATTGAAGACCGTAGACCAGGAGCGAATGCAGACCCTTATAAAGTAGCTATGCTTTTGATATCTACAATATGTGGTATTGAAGTTAAATAATGCGATTCTTCTTGTCACTAACTGTAATTGATTATAAAATTTGTTTCGATTTGAACATAAGTAACTAGATTATGCAGAAAGAGAAAAAAAGCAGACCGTTATCTCCTCATTTGAGCATATATAAACCGCAGATCAGTTCTGTGCTTTCTATAGGGCATCGTATTAGTGGTGTTGGTTTGTTTTTGGTGTTATCTATTTTTTGTTGGTGGTTTGCTTTATGGGTATTTGATAATTTTGATAGTTCATATTTGGAGATCATGGATAACAACATTGTACAAATCCTATTACTCATTGCTAGCTATGGATTTTTTTATCATTTATGCACAGGGATTAGGCATCTGATTTGGGATACTGGCAGGGGTTTTTCAATATGCGCTATTTCATATTCAGGCTGGATTGCGATTATTATTTCTTTTGCACTTACTGCAATTTATTGGGTATTAGGGTGACTTTTTATAAATCAAGATTATAAAATTTATGTTTAGATCAAATTTATCGAAAGCGAAAAATTTAGGCTCCAGTGGATCTGGCTCGGGGCATTGGTGGCATCAAAGATTTACTGCCATAATAATGGTCCTGTCTGTGGTTTGGCTATTTTCTTTTTCATCGAGCGTGAAAGGCTTAGGAGCAAGCGGGATCATTGAGATAATGAAAGAACCATGCAATATTGTTATGCTTACGATTTTTATCATAACAGCTTTTTATCACTCAGTGCTTGGTATGCAAGTAGTGATAGAAGATTACATTTCATGCAGGGCAGCAAGACTCGCCCTCTTATTGATGATACAGATTTTTTCAATAGTGACAGTCACTTCTTTTATAGTAGCAATCATATACATGCTTGCTAGCTGAAATATATCAATTATGGAAATACAGATTTATGACTAAGCCTTATAACATTGTTAACCACGAATTTGATGTCATAGTAGTAGGCGCTGGTGGTGCTGGTCTTCGGGCAACTTTTGGTATGGCAGAAGCTGGGCTTAGCACGGCTTGCATTAGTAAAGTGTTTCCTACAAGAAGCCATACCGTTGCAGCTCAAGGGGGGATCAGTGCCGCTCTTGGTAATATGGGAGAGGATGATTGGCGCTGGCATATGTATGATACTGTAAAAGGATCGGATTGGCTTGGTGACCAAGATGCTATTGCATATATGTGTAAGCACGCAGCTGAGAGCATTATGGAACTTGAACATTATGGCGTGCCATTTTCAAGAAATAAGGAAGGTAAGATATATCAGCGTCCATTTGGTGGAATGACTACTGAATATGGTAAGGGAAAGCCAGCTCAAAGAACATGCGCTGCAGCTGACAGGACTGGTCATGCTATTTTACACACTTTATATCAGCAAGCTCTAAAACATCAGGCGCAATTTTTTATAGAATATTTTGCAACGGATCTCATCATGGAAGATGGTGAGTGCAAGGGTATTATCGCTTGGAATTTGGATGATGGGGCTCTTCATATTTTCCGTGGTCATACTGTAATACTTGCAACAGGCGGTTATGGTAGAGCATATTTTTCTGCGACATCTGCTCATACTTGTACAGGTGATGGTGGAGGGATGTGTATTCGTGCTGGTATTCCTATGCAGGATATGGAGTTTGTTCAGTTTCATCCAACTGGCATTTACGGTTCAGGTTGTTTAATTACAGAAGGATCAAGGGGTGAAGGAGGGTATCTTATCAACTCCAAAGGTGAGCGTTTTATGGAACGTTATGCACCATCTGCGAAGGATTTAGCCTCACGTGATGTAGTCTCTAGAGCCATGACTATTGAGATCAGAGAGGGTAGAGGGGTAGGAGAGCATAAGGATCATGTATTCTTGCATCTGAATCACCTGCCACCTGAAGTGCTTGCAAGTAAGCTCCCAGGTATTTCTGAGACAGCAAAGATATTTGCAAATGTAGATGTAACAAAAGAGCCAATCCCTGTTCTTCCAACCGTGCATTACAATATGGGTGGAATCCCGACTAATTATCATACAGAAGTTTTGACTTTAAAAGAAGGGAAGCAGGAAGTAGTACGTGGATTGATGGCTATCGGTGAGGCTGCTTGTGTTTCTGTACATGGTGCAAATAGGCTTGGTTCTAACTCGCTTCTTGATCTGGTCGTCTTTGGGAGAGCTGCAGCGCAGAGAGCTGCTCAGATTATTGAGAAAGGGGCTTCGCATAAGACTCTAAAGCCAGATACAATATCCAAATTGATTGATAGGTTTGATAAAGCAAGGAACGCAAAAGGTCGTACATCTGTCGCTTCTCTCAGGTTAAAAATGCAAAAAACTATGCAAAACCATGCTGCAGTTTTTAGAACGAAAGAAAGCTTAGTGGAAGGAAAGAAACTTATCGATGAGATAAGAAAAGAATACAAAGAAATTAAAGTTACTGATCGTTCAATGATTTGGAACAGTGATTTGGTGGAAGCTTTTGAGCTTGAGAATTTGCTTGATCAGGCAGTACTTACCATGCATGCTGCTCTTAACCGAAAGGAAAGCAGGGGCGCACATGCAAGGGAAGATTTTCCTGATAGAAATGACAAAAGCTGGATGAAGCATAGTATATTATGGCTTGATAAGTCTGGTAAGGTAAAAATAGATTACAAAGATGTTGTTTTAGATACCAATACTGATGAAGTAGAAACAGTTAAGCCTGTAAAGAGAGTATATTGATACTTGCGGATAAGACAATAAGAGGAAGATATGGCAGAGTTTAGATTACCTCCAAATTCAAGAATAACAAAGGGCAAGGTGCATGTTGGCGTAGAATCTGGCGATTCTTCTCGAAAGTTAAAAATATATCGTTATGACCCAGATTCGGGGGAGAACCCAAGATTAGATACTTATACTATTGATCTTGACAAGTGCGGCCCCATGGTGCTTGATGCTTTGATCAAAATCAAGAATGAAATAGACCCCACACTTACGTTTCGTCGTTCTTGCCGCGAGGGGATTTGCGGAAGTTGTTCAATGAATGTTGATGGAACTAATACTCTTGCATGTATAAAACCGATTGAGGAAATATCTGGGGATATAAAAATTTATCCACTTCCGCATATGGATGTTGTAAAAGACCTAATTCCGGATATGACACATTTCTATGCTCAATATGAGTCCATACAGCCGTGGTTAAAATCTGATACCCCTATATCGAAAGGAAAAGAAAGGCTGCAATCTGAAGAAGATAGAAAAAAGCTAAATGGGCTTTATGAATGTATTTTATGCGCATGTTGCTCTACTTCTTGCCCGAGCTACTGGTGGAATGGTGATAAATATCTAGGACCTGCAATATTACTGCAAGCATATAGATGGCTTGCAGATTCAAGAGATGAGGCAGCTGGTGAGCGTTTAAAGGAGCTGGAAGATTCATTTAAATTATATCGCTGCCATACAATAATGAATTGTACAAAAACTTGCCCTAAAGGTCTTAATCCAGCAAAAGCAATTTCCGAGATTAAGAAGAAAATAGTCGAGCGCAAAGGGCTATAGTCAATTTATTTTGCTTTGGTGATGTTATAATTCCCTTGCTTGCCTACCTGTAAATAGTCATGCAACAACGCCAAGCGACCGCTAAGGGAGCTATACGGAATCCTCTTATCAGTAGAATCAACCTCTATACTTTAGAGATCTCGTATAATTCGCAAAGAGCTCATTTACGAGATGACAGGTTAGGCTGTCTTTCCGCACGTGACTTTCCTTCCACTGTCTTTCCGTAAGCGACTGCTAAGGGAGCTATACGGAATCTCACACCGGGCAGAGCCAAGCTTCATGTTTTAGAGATCTCGTATAACTCGCAAAACGCTCGCATGCGGGATGACAGGTTGAGGACTTTTATATAGTAATTCTCCAATTTACATTGATGAGAGTGAGAAAATTTGTTATTGCGTAAATGACTTTTTCCTTACACAATACCCATGCAGGCAACGCCAGTCACGTGCGGAATGGCAGTGGTGTTCAGGTCGCATGCAGAATGACGATAGAGAGAGCTAGCCACAATCCATCTAAATTACTGTAGTTTCTACTTTTAATACAATTACATCTACTGGATATTACCTCAAGAAAATTATTTGATTGCTCTTATGTTTAACAAGTGTTAGCATACTTCCTTCCAATATGAGATTAATTTGAATAGATATATGGCAAAAGAAGAACTAATAGAGTTTGATGGTAAAGTGTTGGAATTACTGCCAAATGCTCACTTTCGTGTAAAGCTTGAAAATGATCATGAAATTATAGCTCACACATCTGGCAGGATGCGTAAGAATCGTATACGCATATTAGCGGGTGACAAGGTTCGGGTAGAGATGACTCCTTATGATCTCACAAAGGGGCGTGTGATTCTTCGTCACTAGAATTTCCGCCTTTGTAAGGGGCTATTTTATTTCCTTAGAATCAAACCGAAGCTTCCTTTTTTATACTTATGTACACTGTCTTCATCTCTGTTATCGCAGCTGATGTAACCGGATTTTTCTATCTTAAAACCAGCGTCTGTAAATATTTTGCTTAGAATATCTATGTCCATTAAATGCAGAAAAGAAGGGTTATATTTTATCATTTCTTCTGACCAATATGATAGATTTTCTATCTCTCCTGGAAACTTCATATCAGATTTTAAATTTTGTTCATACTGAGGTAGAAATTTATTCCAAGTTTTATGATATGGGGTAGCAGCAATTACAAACACCTTACCATTGGGTTTTAACCATCTATACATTAATCTCGTTGCTTTTTCTATGTCAGAACCTTTCATCATGTGCAGTACACGTGCAGCCAAAATTGACTCTATAGATTCGTCTTCAAGATCAATATCCAGTAAATTACCATCTATGAGCTTTATTTTACTATAATATTTTTCATCAAGGTTATGCTTGAAAATAGCTAAATGTTCAGGGTCAAGGTCATTTACTATAATTTTGCCACCTTCTTGTACTACTTTGCGAGCAGTTAAACCAAATGCAGCTCCGATTTCTAGATTCCAGCCATCATGGTTACTTGCAAAATTAATGAATTTTTTTCTATATTCATCTTCTGGGGTCTTTGTCCACCCCATTTTGTTAAGAGTTTCAAATCTATAACCACAATTGCTATGTTTATAAAATAAAGAACATCCTGATAAAAATTGTAGTATTACGATACAAAATAATATTCTAAATGCGTACATCTAATTGTGACGAGAAAGGTTGTTACTACGATTCTTACTTTGTTTTCTGTTTAAATGCCTCCGCACATGCTTGCCGTGTGGTTCTGGAATTTCTAAATTATGCACATTCTTAACTTCTTCCAATTTATCTTTCACTTTTTTACATGTTTTTTCCAAATTTTCTGTGCTCAAGAAATTACTCATACCATATGTAGCGACGGCATGAACCACCAATCCAACTGGTCCAAATGCTATAGGAGCAATATTAGATATAGCGTTTATAGTAGGCAATGCTATTGCACCAGATACTTGCTCTGATAATTCTGGAGAGAAGGCATCAAGAAGTTTTTTACACTCCAGAGCGCCTTCAAGAATTGGCAAAGTAGCTTTCATCAAATATTCACTTTTATAAAATTGATTTTTTGCGTCTTTAGCAAAATTAGAAATTGTATCTATAGCAGGGTAAATTGTTTTTTTACAAGTCTTTCCTATCTCACTTTCTTCTATTTTTGATAAAGCAAACTCGGTAACTGCCCCATCTACAGCTTTTTTGATAGATTTTTTAATGTTGCCTGATTCTTTAGACAAGTCATTTAGTTGTTTTCCTGCGTTATTATTGAAATCAACAAACTCCTGTAATTTTTTCGTATTAGATGCAGATAGAGATTGGTTCGGTTTAAGCAATAAATTTCCCAATTTATCAAAAACAATATGCTGTATTTCTTTACCATTCTTCTGAACCATAATAATACTTATTTTTAATTTCTTAGTCTATTTTAATACAAAATTTCCCCCATTTACTAACTTCGCTTGCCAAAAACCACTTACTTTGCTACCCTCCGTGTTTGTACTAACACAATGTTGTTGGAGATTGAGCAGAGTTTTAGTTATGTGGTATACTATTTCTTTTTGCTCACATAGAATAATTTATGATGTTTTGAATATGAGATGCGTTATGCATAAGAAAGCACTTTTGCTTTGTACGTTGTTGTTTTATATTACTACTGCCTCAGCACTTACCATGGAGCAAGCACTTGTGAGTGCTTATAATCACAACGAAGATTTAAAAATAAGTAGAACCGAGTTCTTAACAGAAATAGAATCATTTCCAAGAGCTTTAGCGGGTTTTATGCCTCATATTTCTGCAAATTTTTCATCAACAAATAGTAGGATATCTGAGAGAGGCTCTAATCAGCCAAATTCAGATAGTAAGGTATTTGCAAAATCTATCACTCTTGATCAACCAATTTTTGATGGTTGGTCTTCTGTGGCTGAATTAAAGTCGGCGCAGTCTTCTGTTCTAGCTTCTAGAAGTGGCTATTACGCAAAAGAACAAGATACTTTTTTGAAGATAATTAATACTTATTTGGACTGTGTTGAAACAAAAGAAAAATATGAAATATCCAAAGTTAGTGTAGCATCAAACAAGACGCAGTTAAAATCTGTGGAGGTGCGTCTTAAGTTAGGTGAATCAACAAAAACAGAACTTGCTAGTGCTAGAGAAGGTTTTGCAACGGCAGAAGCGAATGAAGCATTTGCTTACGCCAATTATGAGACAGCCAAAGCAAATTTTGATCAAGTATTTGGAATAGAGGCTGTAAATGTTCAAATGCCAGAATTGCCTTCTGGACTTCCAGAGAGCTTGGAATTTCTTAAAGAAAAAGCCGCTTCTATGAATCCTTCTATTGACAGTGCAAGAAATAAAGTTAAGGCATCAAAAGCTGCCGAATATGCAAGTCAAGGTGTTTTACTTCCAAAAGCAAGCTTTCAAATTAAAAGCAGTAGAACAAAATATAATCCCAAGAATCAGCTTAGTAGTGATGCTACAGAAACTAATTCCACTTTATCTGTTACCGTGCCTATTTTAGCTAAAGGGGGTATTGAATATTCTGATATTAGGCGTGCAAAATACCAATTAAGACAAAATGTAATGAATCTTGATAGTATAATGAAGCAGGTGAAGTCACGTGTTAAATCAAATTGGTCAGAGTTTAATGCTGCAAAGCTGCGAGTGGTGGCTACTGCTCAAGCTGTTTCCGCCGCTGAGATTGCTTATGCTGGTACTACGCAAGAGAAGAAGCTAGGGACTAAGACGGTAATAGATGTTCTTAGAGCAGAAGAAAAACTGCATAAAGCGTTAGAGAGCAAAGTGGAAGCGAGAAAAGCGTTAGTATTATCTGCTTATAAAATTAAATCTCTCATTGGTGAGCTTACTGCAAAAAGCATGAAACTTGATGTGGATTACTTTGATCCAAATTTTGAATTTAAGAAAGCAAAATTAAAAATTATAGGATATTAAAATGATAGCTGAAGTAAAAGATCAAAATGATGAAAAACTTGAGGATATCCTAAAGTCGATCAAGGGAATGATTGATAATCCTGATCATATTGTGAGTGACTCTGTTTCAGAAATAGGAGAAAAAGTTGAGAAACAAGACGTTGACAAAGAAAGAAAGCACGCTAACGATGACGATGAAAATATCCTGGAGTTAACTAGCGTTGTACGTACGAGTGACGGGTTTGACAATAACGATATTCTACTTTCCCGCAAAACTCAAGACGAGACAAAGAATGAGCTCAGAAAATTTACTGAAGCTTTAGAAAAAAATAACTATTCCACGGATACAACTCCTCTCGATGTTGCGCTTAATAACCTAATGTTACCTCTTATGAGAAACTGGCTTGATTCTAATCTACCAAAAATAGTAGAAAGAGTTGTAACAGAAGAGATAAAAAAGATGATACCAAAGTCTAAAAATAAAAAAAATGATGCGAATCAAATATAAGTTACTGTTTTTTATTTCCTTACTCGCTCTTGCTTCATCCAGCACGTTAGCTAACACTGATGACGTGTCTGATTTACCTAAACTGCTTACCCCTACAAACCAAGATGATAAAGATGATCTTTCGCAAGATAGTAGTATGCAGAAAGCAGATAAACTACAGCCTAATACAAAGCCTGCTGCTACAGTACCTTCTACTGTTACATCAAATGACAATCCAGAAGATTTAAAAATGCCCGAAGGATTTGACGTTGATCCTTTTTCAAATGAAACTGATAAGGAAGCCAATAATGATGGCATAAAGCAAAATAATAAGGTTCAAGAAGAAAGTACCAAGTTACAAGACAATACTTCTTCTGCTAAATCCAATGATGATTCTGCTATCTCTGAAGATGATAACACAACAAAGGGAGAGAATCTTCCCCCGCTACCAGCATCGCCAAATAGTGGTAGTAAGGAAGATAAGAGAGAAAGTAATGTTAAAGTAGATAATGATAATTCAGAATCTGTGGACCATAAAAATGATACTCTTGAGAAAAAGGATGATCAAAATCAAAGTGATCAAAGTTTAAATAATAGTCAGAAAGATGGTGAACAAAAAACAGATGATGAAGTGAGTAATGATGTACCACAAGACAAGCCTGTGGTTTCAGATGATGACATTAATACGCAGCAAGCTATTCCTCCGCTGCCAGCATTACCAAATGGCGATAGTGAGGATGGAAATAAGGAAGAAAATAATGTCAAAGTAGATAATGATAATTCAGAATCTGTGGACCATAAAAATGATACTCTTGAGAAAAAAGATGATCAAAATCAGAGTGATCAAAGTTTAAATAATAGCCAAAAAGATGGTGAACAAAAAACAGATGGTGGAATGAATAATGATGTACCACAAGATAAGCCTGTGGTTTCAGATGATGATATTAATACGCAGCAAGCTATTCCCCCGCTGCCGGCATTACCAAATGAAAGCAATAGCGAAAAACAAAACTCAGAAGAAAATAATATCAAAGTAGATAATAGTCCTGCTATAGAGGTTGAAGAAAAGGATAATATATCTGAGCAAAAAGAGAATACAAAAGATGCTCCTCACGTTAATAAGAAGATAGACACTACTAAAGAAGGTTACAGTAACATTGGCGAGAATTTTCCTGAATTATCAAATACTGATTCTTCTACAGAAAAAAAGTCATCAATTTCAAAATATAAAGAAGAGCTAAGATCTAGAAGAGCGTCAAAAAAATCTGTCCCACAAGTCACAGAAGAAGATTTGACGCCTGTAGATAACAACATCACGGAAGAGTACAGCAAAGTAAGCGCAGCAGATTTTGATTCTGAGCAAGTGCAGTTCATAAATAACGAAGCAAGGGTATTAACATTACCCAATGATGACGTAGTCATGGGTCATGTTGCAGAAGAAGCGAAGCTCAAATTGATGAGTGTATATTATTATTTGGAGATATTCTGGAAAAATTATAATAGGTTATTGCGAGAGCCACAACGTATGAAAGTGGATAGATTTATTGATAATTATGAAGAAAATTTCAAGAAATAGTTCCAGGTAAGTCCCTTTGAATGGACTATATCTCTTAAATGCAATTTCAACTTAATCTACTATATTCTAGAGATTTCGTATAATTTTCGTACCTTAGATACTCAAATTTACGGAATGACAGGTTGAGGGATTTTCGTGATAACACTCCAATTTACGAGATGACTTGGGTTTCTTGTCGTTCCGCACGTGACCTTCATCTCTATTGTCTTTTCGGACGTGACCGCTAAGAGAGCTATACGCAAATTCCCATTCAATCTACTATATTTATAATAAGGTTATACTAAAAGGAAATAAGCAAGGCTTAGCAAGCTGAAGAATCCTATAGCATCAGTACATGCGGTTAAAAAGACTCCAGATGCTGCTGCTGGGTCGATGTTTAAATTATTCAATACAATAGGGATACTAGATCCAAGTAATCCAGCGGTGATAAAGTTTATTGCAACTGCACATGCAAAGACAGCACTTAAGCTCATGTCTGAAAACAACAGATATGTTAATATCATTCCAATTAGTGCAAGAATTATTCCATTAAAAGTGCAAACTAATATCTCTTTAGATACGATTTTAAAACTATTACCGCTTGTTATTTCACGGCTTGCCAGTGCTCGTACAATTACAGTCATAGTTTGCGTTCCAACATTGCCCCCCATTGAGGATACTATAGGCATAAAAGCAGCAAGAGTAATGAGTTTTGATATTGTATCGCTAAATTGTGTAATAATCAGTGAGGTAATGCATGCTATTACCAGGTTTGCAAATAGCCACGGAAATCTATGTTTAGCAGTAGTATAAAGGTTGTAGAAAATATCAATATTATTAACACCGCCCAAATGCATAAACTCATTTTCAGTTTGTTCTGCGATAATATATAACATATTATCTATAGATATAGTGCCAACTAGCTTTCCTTTCCTATTTGTTACTGGTACTACAGTTAAAGCATATTGCTTAAAAATAAAAGCGAGTTCGCTTATTTCTGTGTGTGTATTTGCTACTTTGAATTCATAGTTCATTATTTCAGCAAGATGTGTAGTTCTTGAGCTTTTTAAGAGTGTGCTGAGTAGTATAGTTCCAATCGGTTTAAATTTAGTATCTACAATTATTGCAGCATGAAACTCGTGTGTAAGTTTAGATCTTCTTATGAAGTCAATGGCTTGACCGGCAGTCCAATGCTGCTGCAGGGGAACAAAATCTTTTTTCAATACTCTGCCAGCTGTATTGTCTGGATAAGTGAATCCTTTAAGAACGTGATCCCTTTTGTCAGAGTCTAGGTCTGCTATCAATGATTTCTTTAAACCTGGAGGGAGGATATTAATTGTTTCAATAGAATCTTCTATGTGTAATTTATTAATTATCTCCGCACTTTTTTTTACTCCAAGAATTTCTATAATTTTCTGCTTGTTTGCATTATTAAGACAGGTGATAGTTTCTGGGTGTAATTTGTCTGCTATAATACGCAGAATAATGTGAGCTATTTTAGCATTTGCATTATCCAAAAAATCAGCTAAATCAGCGTGATGCAAATTTAAAAGTGCTTCAGCAGCTTCGTTTAGCTTAACATTGTTGATTAGGTAAGTAATATGATCAAATTGATCTAATAAGCTATCCTGATGGTCAGGAGATATTGCGTTTTGCTGATCTTTCGCCATAGAACTACTTCTTATTACAAAAACCTTATGGTGCGACCGAGAAGACTTGAACTTCCACTCATTATCAGAACAGCACCCTCAATGCTGCGCGTCTACCAATTCCGCCACGATCGCCAATGAACAAACGATTATATAATGAACTGTACAATATAATCAATTATTATAGTTAATTTATTTTGAAAGTAATGCCATTGTGTAATCAGAGTTTATCTCCTTATGCTAACTTCGGAGTAACTCGTTAATAGAAGTTTTTGATCTAGTTTTTTCATCAACTGTTTTTAATATTACAGCGCAGTATAAATTTGGTAGGTTAGGCTTATCAGCGGGCAGGGATCCTGGTACTATCACAGAGTAGGGTGGAACTCTGCCATATGTAATTTCTCCTGTGTATCGATCTACTATTTTTGTAGATGAGCCGATAAACACTCCCATACTAATCACTGCTCCTTCTTCCACAATAACTCCTTCTACTATTTCTGATCTTGCGCCTATGAAGCAGTTGTTCTCTATAATTACTGGTTTTGCTTGAAGAGGTTCTAATACCCCACCTATGCCAGCTCCGCCAGAGATATGACAATTTGAGCCGACATAAGCACATGAACCAACAGTAGCCCAACTATCTATAAGCGTGCCAGAGCCAATATGCGCTCCTATATTCACAAATGAAGGCATTATAACGGTGTTTTTTCCAAGATAAGCACCTTCCCGTACGAACGCTCCAGGGACTAAGCGTGTTTTTGAAGAGCGTAAAGTTTCCTCACTATTTTTGGTGAATTTAGGGGCAACTTTGTCGTACCATTTCATGCAGCCTCCATCGTAGTATGTCGTATCGGAAGTTTTGAAATAAAGCAATATAGCTTTTTTTATCCACTCATTTACGTGCCAACTATCGTTTGATTGTTCACAGACTGAGATTTTTCCTTCGCCTAATTTATCAATTACTTCGCTCACAATTTTTTTAATCTCTGCAAATTTATCAAGATCCTTCGTTATAGTGTCCTTGATTTGCCAAAATTTTTCAATTTCTGTGATATAGTGTTGCATGCTGGATATATACCTTGAATTAATTGATGAATAGCTATATTTTAACGTCTGTAATGGGAAGTCCTGGACATCCTATAAGAAACTAGAATAACAATCAAGATATGTATATCTCCTGCCCAGAATGTGATACGAAATTTGCAATAACAGATGAGCAAATCGGACAAAATGGAAGAAGAGTAAAATGCTCTAAATGTGGAAATATTTGGCATCATAAAACAATGCCAGAAAATGATATTCCTGAAGAGAAGATATTATCATCTCAATTGAACCAGAAGCATGATGTTTCTTCAGTCTCAGCTCCTTTTGGGAATGGTGTGAATTTACCTGCCTTACGTCCTGCAAAAATACCATATTATTTATACATGATGCCTTTCATTATGATAGGCTTAATCATATTGATGGTTACTATGATATTACCAAATGATTTTGGATCTGCGTCTCTCTTGAATAGTAACAATATAGTTTTAAAGGATATTCAGATTCAGCATGATAAAAATATTGGTAAAATCATCGTGAATTATAAAATTCATAATATCTCTAACAAGCAAATGAAAGTACCGCTTGTCAGGATAAGATTACTAGATAAAACAGATCGTGTGGTAAAATCTTTGGTGGATGATAATACCCATATGGATATGTTGTCAGATCAATTTCTGCAAATTAAGACTGAATTTGTACCTGCACCAAAATCAGTAGAAAATATAGACATGATGGTAGGAAACAAAATTGACTTTCTTTTGAGATAGTGGATTTATTTTTTAACATGGGGGCATTTGCACGTTCTATGTCGTTCCGTGGAATAATTTCACCTCTACTGTCTTTCCGTAAGCGACTGTTAAGGGAGCTATACGGAATTTCTTCAGGTAACGCTAATCTCCATGCTTTAGAGATCTCGTATAACTCGCAAAATGCTCGTTTACGAGATGACACAGGGTGGGGGCGCAAAAAAGAGCTCGTTCACGAGATGACAGTCCTGAGGATTCACGTATAATGATAT
>JAOMYS010000109.1 GCA_028372485.1 Rickettsiaceae bacterium
AGATTTTTAGCTATTTTCTAGTAGCCTAATCTACTAGAGTTTCCTCATAATTATATTCTCAAATGATGAATCTTGAATAAAGGAGTTTAGCCAGCGGATTAAATTCTTATATTTAGAAGTAAAAAACCATTCTTTATCTACAAAGGCAAATTGTCTAATAAATGGCAGGATTGCTATATCTACGACCGATTTTTTTCCAAGCAAAAATTCTTTTTTTTCTAACATTTTCTCATATTTATACAAAAACAGATTTTCTATCTCTATACAGTATGATTCTTGAGATTTTTCCGGGTAGCGTTCAAAATATTTATATTTTCGAAGTAGCGATGTGAATTCTATATCATTTTCACTGATCATTTGTCTTGCCTCAGATGTTTCAACATTCAAATTTTCTGGGTCGTTATATGATAGTGCGTAATATATAATGTCCAGACTTTCATCTATTACATTACCATTTTGTAAGTGCAAAACTGGCACAGTAGCTTTTGGAGAAATGTCAATTAATTCTTGTGGCTTATTTTTTAAATCTACTTCTCTTAATGTATAATCTATAGAGCTATAATATAACGCCATTCTAGCACGCATTGCATAGGGACATCTGCGAAAACTATATAAGATTGGTAATGGCTTAGTCATAATGATAAATTAGAATATACTCTCTTCGCCCTTATTTTGACATACAGATTTATATTCCTTATTGAGCTCAATAATTGCCCATATCCAGATTAAGCAAATTGCAGCGAATAAACACATCAAGAATGGAGAAATAGAGGAGTAAGTAGCAGCGGGAACAATCACAAATATAGTGGATTGCAACAATGCACTTCCAGATTTTCCTAGCTTGATTCCAATCATATCGGCAGCAGCTTTACCCTTAGTTTTAAGTCCATCATCAAGAGGTACGTACGACATTTCTTTTGTAGAATCAAATAAAGTATATTTGCTAGACTTAGTTAGGACATTCTGAACAGCACCAATAACTACTCCAAGCATTATAGGGTCAGAGAATGAGAAATATATCATTGTTAGTGCTGCGATAGAGTCAAAGTTAGTTACTAAGAAAAACATAAGACCAGTGGATATCATCATGATAGGGGTAAATATAGCAGCGGTCATCCATCCTAATCTTCTTACTATATTAGAACCTAAAAGCACAAAAGTAATAGTTAAGATTCCGGTATAGCTCAGATATTCTCCAATAAAAGCTGAATATTCTATTCGGGTTTTATAGATTTGAGCTGCTTTGTATTTCCAAGGGCCTTCTACCAAATTAATTGCGAAGCCATAACAAACTAATAAAATCGTTATAAGTCTTATATAGCGAGAATGTATAACCATTTTTATGCTATCTTTTAAACTGATCTTACTTTTCTTGACTTTGAATTGTAGAGATTCGGTAGTAGCTATGTCTAAAATCTTATTACTAAGTGTCCAGAATGATATTAAACCTATTATTCCAAGAATAGCAACAACAGTGACTAACACTTGAATAGATATAACATTTTCGTTTGAAGTTAAATTAAAAAGATTAGAGAAATATAAATTTATTGATTGCTGATTTACCAAAAACTGACCAGACAAGTATAAACCTGCTTGACCGAGTAGGCCAAACAAGGGATAAAATCTTTTTGATTCATCAACTGTAGTGATTTTATTAACAAATTGCCAGAAAAGAAGAGCGAAAACTGCACTAGGCCATAGTTCTGCAATGACATAAAATAAAGAAAAGCTCCAATTAGAAAGTAGCAAGATAAACCATTTTAAATGTGGATAATACATTACTAAGTCACTTGCAGCTGAAGCATCCAAATGTAATATTTCGTGATTTGGAAATAAGTAAAAAGCAAATAACAAGAAAAATCCTATAAAAATAGACATTATAAGATAAAAGATATTCTCTCCTTTCATGACACTTGTAAGAGCTACATAAAAAATTCCTATCAAGAAGGATGCTGGTAGCACACCCCAGAATTTTAAAAACGAGATCGTTTCAGCTCCGATCATAGTGGTAATTACGCTGTCTTTTGTAGCCCTAATTAAATTCTGGATTCCTAAAATACAGAACATCAGCAAAGTAATAGAAAGAAACTTTGGAAGTTCAAGGCGAGACACGGGCCAGATATAGCCTATGAAATTATTAAATTTTGAATTATTTCGTGAAGGGGGAGATATTTCGGGATTGTCGTTTGTTTTTTCTTGAGAGTTACTGTTTGAAATACTCATAAAATCCTTGAAAATCTAACCAAAAAATATTGCTGATTTGGCTAGGTCTGGATTATATACAGAATTTCTATTGCAGTCAAGGTGATATTTAGGACGTTGAAGGCGTTGTACCATAAATATAGATGTAAGAGGATGTTTAATAAAAGAGGAGTAAAAGCAGAGTAAAAATCATGCCAAAAGTATTGGAGTATTACGTTTTCCACCATTATGCCGCATGTGACCTTCTCCCCCTGCTGTCTTTTCGCACGTGACCGCTAAGGTGGCTATATGGAATCTCTTCGATTGCGGAATTAATCTCCATACTTTAGAGAGATCTCGTATAATTCTCGCACTTACGTACTCAAATTTACGAGATGACAAGTTGAGGGGAGTTCGTATATTAATACTCAAATTTACAAAATGACAGACTGGAGGATTTTCTCATAGTAATGCTCCAATGTACACCGATGACTCCGGAGGTTCTTTAGCTATTCAATAGCCATACTAGCAAATGCCACACAAATTCAAAGCATCATTTTAGAACTTAAGTTTCAAATTTAAA
>JAOMYS010000111.1 GCA_028372485.1 Rickettsiaceae bacterium
CTAATCTACTCATAGCTTTACGCTTAACTGTAAGATTCTGTAAGTTAGATCCAGTTTCCGTATATTTGATTCCATATACTTTATTAAAATCAAATCCAAATTTAGGAGTTAAAATAAGTTTATTTGCCATTTTTTTGTGATAGCCCAAAGCTATTTCAGCTCCCCATGACATCACTTTGTAACTTGCTTTTGCTATAGTATTTTTTAGAAATTCTATTCTTATTTCCTTATTCTTAACCTTACTAGTACCTATAGAAGCTAAAGAATGTATAAAAAATTGCTTTGTTATTTCATATGTACCATATATAGATGCTATATATGTGTCCGACCTAGTTTTATCGCCAGTATTATGATCTTTATGCTTTACATCAGTTCGCGCAAAACTAAGTGCAATACCGATTGCTGTATTATCGTTTATAGCACTATCTAGTCCAATTACAGCTCCATAATAATCTGACTTGTACCCAGGTGAATTATTGTTTGTTTTTTGAATATTCATTCCATAAAATGGATTGAACCATACACCGTATCTCTTCTCTTTATCACCCGAAGCAACACCAGTGATTTGAGTGCTAGAATCTGCAAGATCTATTGGAGGCGGAGCAGCTCCTGCATCTTGTATACCGTCTATCCTATGTGATATTACTTGAGTTGCATGCTCACGCGTTGTATTTAATGATGCATATGCAAGAGAAACAGCATCTGGATTAGTAAGCCTTGCTAATAATTCTTCTCCAGCATCAACACCACCATTTGCTATTACATCAGATATTTCTTTAATTAGCTTCGTATTCTCTTCTTCAATAGTATCTATATTCTGTTGTTGTTTTGGTAATGTTCTCTTTATGATGTTGGTTATATCTTCTTGCGCTAATTGATATAATAACCCTATTTCATTATCAAATATCCAATATGCAAAAGGATTATAAGACTTAACATAATATAAATCTTGTAACTTTAACTCTCCACCATTTGCCACGAATAGATAGATTTTCCTGATTTCACCTTTTTCAGGATTTGGAGTGCCAGGAGCTTCGGTAATATCAATTGTAAGCTGCTTAGATTTTGTTAAATCAATAGTGTCATTTTTTCCACTTAACGCAATATCACCTATATTTTTTCCATCAAATATAGTTTTTATGGTTATCTCATCTTGACCATTTGCAACAACATCACCAGAAAAAGTAAGAGTATTAGAACCGAGGTCTAAAGTAGTATCCTTTAGATATGTTGTATTTCCACTACTACTATCTATTGTAAGAGATTTAGTTGGTTTAAATACAGCTTTTCCTATATTAATCACATTAGCGTAAATATTACCACCTAGTTCTGTAATCTTTTCTGGGTCAGTTTCGCTTAAATTTATCATATTTAATGGCTTGTCTTTACTTCCAATAGGCTTATGAATCTTGCTACTGCCATTAAATGTTACACGCCCTTCTCCAGCAGCATCTGCTTCCAGAGGAGTGTTTAAAGTAAATCCATCTTCTTCAGCGTCAAATGCTATTTCAGCATACTTCCCCGAAAGTAAAGTATTATTAGCATAAATTGATGCTTTCACATTAACCACCTTAGGAGCGTCATGAGCAGAAAACACCACCTCACTAACAGGCTTACCATCTTCTCCTATATCATTATTTAGATCTAAAGATCCCTTAAATGTCACCTTCCCTTCACCAGCATTTGCTGTCACTACGCTAGAATTTAACTTTCCCCCATCACCAAATATTAAAGCTGCATTTATATTCTGCATATATATTTTGGAAGCATCAACAGATGAATTAAATGTCATAGTTGAATTATCAAGCAAGATATCCTTTATTCCATTATTACTTGCTACAACACCACTATTAAATGTGATATTTGAATTATTACTTGAATGTATACCGTCTTCTAGATTGTCAGTACTAGTTACCAAAGAATTTATAACTACGATTGCATTATCAAAATGTAACCCTGTCTTTTCATTGCTTATAGCAGTAACAGAACCATCTACACCCCCTGATGCATTATCAAAATATAAACCATCAACTTTATTCTCTTTTGATGTAATAGATTTAGTAAAATTACCAACTGATCCATTAGCAATTACAATACCATCCTTACCACTCTTGCTTATGCTAACATCACCTTTAAATGATCCAGTAGAGTTATCAAAGTATACACCATGTGCACCACACTACTATTTGATATAATATTTTAATAAAAATTACCAACTGACCCATTAACAATTTCAATACCATCCTTACCACTTTTACTTATGTCAACATCACCTTTAAATGATCCAGTAGAGTTGTCGAAGTATAGACCATATGCACCACTACTATTGGATATAATATTTTCATCAAAAGTACCGGTAGAGCTATCGAATGATATTCCATCACCTGTATTGTTACTAACAGCTACTGCTTTACTAACAGTTAGGTTTGAGCCAACTTGAGCAAGAATACCATTTCTATTATTATCATTAGTAATACTACCCTTAAATGTTCCAGTTGAATTTTTAAAATATATCCCATCAACTGTATTGTTAGATGATGTAATATCCCCTTCAAAAGTCCCAGTAGAGCTATCGAATGATATTCCATCAGCTGTATTGTTACTAACTGCTACTGCCTTACTAACAGTAAAGTTTGAACCATATTGAGCAAGAATACCATTTCTATTATTATCATTAGTGATGCTACCCTTAAATGTTCCAGTTGAGTTTTTTAGATATATACCATCAAATATGTTG
>JAOMYS010000112.1 GCA_028372485.1 Rickettsiaceae bacterium
TATGATTATTTTTATAGGAGGAGAGAGGTCAAGCATTAGATCTGCTAAGAAATATTTTCTTACCCATTTGCTTAGCAGTAATATGATTATTATTGGCGTTGTATACCTTATTACAAAAGGACAAGGAGTAGAATTAGTGTCGGTTACTCCTTTGGTAGAAGATCCAGAATACTCATCCTTTATACTATACATCATGCTTGCTGGCCTTCTTATTAACATAGCCATATTTCCTTTTAGTGGCTGGATGGTAAATAACTACCCAACTGCTTCTGGTTCTGGTTTTTTATATTTAATTTCATTTACTACTAAAGTATCTATTCTACTTCTAGTAAAGTTGTTTGCTGGATATGAACCTCTTATCTATATTGCTATTACTATGATAATATACGCTTCTATCAAAGCTATATTTGAGGATAATTTGATGAGCCTTCTTTGTCTTTTATCAATAATAGTGATGGGTGTAATGCTTGCAGCCATTGGTAAAGGCGGAACGGATATGATTGAAATTGTCATATATTATTTATTTATACATGTAATTTATAAAATGCTACTTAGCGTTTCTGTAGTGAGTATTGTAGATAGTACCGGTATTAAGAACTGTTCTGAATTAAGGAAGGTCAATTCTAATATTGTATTAAGTGCACTTCTTATCGGGATTATTATCATGATGAATATTCCTATGACTTCATCATTTTATATGAAATCATACATATCAAATGCATTCTTGGGTAATGCCGTTTATTTTGTTACACTGTTTTCAAGCTTTATGATAGCATTTTCTCTTCCATGGAAGCACTATCTTGTATCAAAAAAATATATTGAAATTAATTTAAATATCTATTGTAAACTCAGCATTGTGCTTATGTCTCTCGTTACAATAGTCATAGGATTATTTGGAAAGAAGATATTTGAAATGATAAGTGATGTTACATTTAACATATCAAATATTGATATGTTAAAACAGATTATCGTAATACTAATAGCACTTGGAATATCCACTCATTATAGTATCAGTCGTATACATACTAAACCCGTTAATTTAATAGAAAAAGTAGGATCTCTACTTTTTTATTTTTACACACGTTCTTTGTCAATTAAAGTTAAGGAAAAAAAACACTCTTTATTTTCAAATCTAGATGATAAAATCACAAAGAAATTATCATCAGCTCATAATCAACAAACAGCGATTTTTATTGTATTTACCATTTTTATAATAATCCTTATGATACTGGAGATTTAACATGAATAGTATGAATCCTCAAATTTGGGTTTTAGTAGATAATAGAGTAGGAGGAGCAAATCAAGCAATTGAACTTGCAAAAAAACTAGGAAAATCTTTTGAAACAAAGCCTATAGAGTATAATAGTTTTGCAAGATTGCCCAATTCATTATTGTCTCTTTTTCCTATACATATAAAAAAAGCTACTTTAACCGCTCTAAGGAACGACCGACCTCCTGGGATTATCATATCTTATGGTCGCAGGATCGCGCCCCTTGCACTTCATTTAAAAAGAAAATTAAAGGGTGATATAAAAATTATTCAAATAATGAGACCCGATATTGATCCTAAGGAATTTGAATTCATTATTCTGCCTCAACATGATAGTTTTAATTACGTACTTCCTAATGTTGTAAGAATTATCGGTGCTTTAAACAATGTGAAAGATAAGTGTCTAGAAGGGAAAGAATTATTTAACTCAAATCACCCTAATATAGGTAAATTTATTGCTGTAGTTATCGGTGGCTCTACAAAGAGATATAGCCTTAATATGGCAAACGCAAAGTCACTTGCTAATACGTTATACATGATTTCAGAGAATCATTCATTACGCTTATTGATATCCTTCAGCAGAAGGACGCCAGTGAGTATAAAAAATTACTTTAAAAATACTTTTAAAAGTCCAAATATTATCTATGACCCGGAAATCGGGAAAGATAATCCATATCCCGCTATGCTAAGCAATGCTGAATATATTGTAGCGACTGCAGATTCTATTTCAATGTGCAGCGAAGCTGCGTCTACTGGAAAACCTCTATATATATTTTGCCCTGAAAATTTTAAACTTCAAAAACATAATTTCTTTATACAGCAGCTTGTGGATATAGGTGCAGCACGGCGTCTAGAAGATAATGCTGATCATTTAGAAAAATATGAATATACACCGCTTTCTGAAATCACAAGAGTTGCAAGAATTATAAATGAGAGTTTATAGCTTGCAAAATGCTCTCTTGGCGTTTCTTGCACGGTTTTAAAAAAATCTAGAAAGTACGGACAGACATCAATAAACCGTAAACGACACACCAATTCTACGTCATTTTGTATACGAATTTTGCTTCCACTTTCGTTCCGCAAGTGACTCTCCCCCTGGGTCATTCCGTAAGTGATCGCTAAGAGAGCTATACGGAATCTCTTAACAGACAGAATCAACCTTGATGCTTTATAGATCTCGTATAACTCGCAAAGAGCTCGTTTACGAGATGACAGGTTGGGGTCTGCCTTTCCGCACGTGACTTTCTCCTACTGTGATGCCGTAAGCGATCGCTAAGGGAGCTATACGGAATCTCATAGTAAGCTTTTCTCGATTTTACCTACGATTAAAGGGCAATGCTTCAACATATATTAAATAATGATATTTTTATCTAAAAAAATATAGTACTACTTGCACTAGTACGTATCCTTGGTAACTGAATTATGAAACTATTTTTAATGCGCCAT
>JAOMYS010000116.1 GCA_028372485.1 Rickettsiaceae bacterium
TTTTAAAATATTACGCAAATCTACAATGACTGGGTTTTTTACTAATGTTCTAATTATTTTCCAATCAATTTTTTTGAACTCTAGCCATTCCGTTGCAATAACTATTATATCCGCACCTTCTGATGCATCCTCTATAGATGATGCGCAGTTTAAAGAGTCAAAATATTTTTTGGCATTATCCGTCCCCTTAGGATCATATGCTGTAATTTTTGCTCCTTCTTTTGATAATAATCTAATTATCGGAATAGCAGGGCTTTCTCTTAGATCATCTGTGCCTGCTTTATACGTTAACCCAAGAATAGTTATATTCTTATTCTTCAAGTTACCACCAGCAGCATCAGATATTTTTAGTATCATTTTAGAAGGTCTGTTATTATTGGCGCTAATCACAGAGTCAAGAATCAAGCAATCAGAATCAGCGCCAGATGCAAGATGTGACATAGCAAGAATATCCTTAGGAAAACACGATCCTCCAAAACCAGGCCCTGCCTGTAAGAAACGCTCTCCTATTCTTGTATCAAGCCCAATTCCTTTAGAAACAGAACCAATATCAGCACCAATCTTTTCACACAAATCAGCTATTTCATTTATAAAAGCAATCTTTGTTGCGAGAAAGCTGTTAGATGCGTATTTGATAAGCTCAGAACTAACAAGGTCAGTTTCAACTAATTTAATTCCACGATCAGTTAAGGGCTTATAGAGTTTTTGTACAATCTGAAACGCTTTCTCCGATGAAGCCCCTACAATTATCCTGTCGGGTTCTAGAAAATCCCCGATTGCGCTACCTTCTCTCAAAAATTCAGGGTTAGATGCAATTTCAAAATCCTTCCCTTGTTCTTGTATAAATCTTTTAACTGCATCACACGTACTAGGTGGTACAGTAGACTTAATAATAATCAAGCACTCAGGCTTTATGTAATTTATAGAAGTTTTAATCGCACTAAAAATCCCGCTAAGATCGGCATCACCGTTCTCTTTGGGCGGAGTCCCAACAGTTATAAACAGACAATCAGAATCTCTAATATCTTCATTATACTCAGAGGAAAACTGCAATCTTTCAGTACCAGCGTAACGTTCTATATATTCTTCGAGATCAGGCTCATATATTGGAGATTTTTTATTCTTTAGTTGGCTTATCTTATTACTATCTAAATCTAGACACGTGACATCATGACCTAAGTGACTCATCATAACCCCAGAAACTAAACCAACATATCCTGTTCCTATAAATGTTATCTTCATTCTTAAAATTTTTGTATCATTCAAATAAAATTAAATGCTCTTAGCTTATTGCATTTTTTTACTAAAGAGGTTAAAAATTCTCATTAAGTATTTATAGTTAATCTCATGAAAATTTTAACCAGATTAGTATTTTTCATAATTGCAGTTTTTGTGATTTTATCAAGCATATTTTACTCTGCCAACAAGGGATTGCTTGATACTCCATTGAAGCACGTTCTCCAATATTATTTGTGGACAAAAAATATCAATCTATCTTTTGCTAATATGGAGTTCAAGGACGGTACTATAAAAGCATCAAATGTTAAATTTATTACCGGAGAAGGCATTGGTCTAACAAAAGATATAGAGATACACGCTGATATTTCTGGCGATATTACTGCCCCTAAATTATCTGTAAAGTTATTACCTAATAACATGCTAGTTCTTGCTAAGGATAGCAATCTTATAGGTAATCGTATTATTGAAGCTACATTGTCTGCCGAGCTAAATAGCGACCTATTTGGAGAAAATAAAAATTATGAATTAAATATAGAGGATATAGCATTTGATAATACGGGTGAAATAAAGCAAGATGAAGTAAAGCAGGGAAATGCTTATTGCAAATATGAAGGCGGAAATGTTGATTGCAAATTAAATCTATCAGACTCTTCCTATATCACTTTAGGTAATATGGATGCTAACAGTAATAAGATAGAGATTAATGCCCGCAACATTCCCCTTACAGCCTATGAGATAGCGTATCCATTCTTACCTAAGAATAATACGCTAGAATTTTTTAGAGATACAATACAGTCAGGTAATTTAGAAGAAGCAAAAGTTGAATTTGATCCTTCTATTAAATCTTTAGACTCTAACTTATTTGGCATAGTAAAAATTCGTAATGTTGATTTTTCCTATGATGAGTGGTTTCCCATGATAAAGGATATGGATATTGATGCAGAAATTAACGGAACAAAGCTGAATGCATCCGTCAATAGCGCTTATTCATCGGATATTTTAATCTCACAAGGTGTTATCAGGATGGACTGGCAAGGAATAGAAGATACGGTTTTGACAATTGATGCCAAGGGGAAAGGTTCAGCATATAGCCTTGCTGATTTTATACTTACCGAACAACACGAAAAAATGAAGCAAGCAAATATTGACTTTAGAGCGGTCAAAGGCAATGCAGAGGTTAATATAGATATTAAAATACCATTCTCATCTACTGGTAAAAACTCATATAACATTACTGCAGATATTACGGATGCTTCTTTGAATATCTTTAAAGATGCTATCAGATTTGAGAATGCTCAAATATCTGGAAAATTTGATGGTTTTCGTGTGACGTTAG
>JAOMYS010000113.1 GCA_028372485.1 Rickettsiaceae bacterium
GTAATTTAAAAGATTCATGGTCAAAGATGCAAGAATTAGTAGACTCTGGTATAGAAGTAAATATAGATAAGCTACCAGGCGTCGCACACAACAAGGTTATAATAATAGACCTACAAAAGGTTATTACTGGTAGCTTTAACTTTACTCGTAGCGCAGATACTAGGAATGCCGAAAATATAATTGTTATTGATGATAAGGTAATAGCTGATAAATATGTTCAGAACTGGCTACTTCGTAGTTCGAGAGTGGAGAAGGTTAATTTATAATCCGTCAGATTAGACTCCAAGACGTTGATCGGAAAGCGTCAATAAAATTGATAATAAACTCTATTCTGACACAATACGCCCTGCCCTCTGACATCAGGCTGAAGTACACTCTATATTGACAGTTTGCTCAGACCGTAAATTTCTACTTTTTTAGTTAGCAATACTCTTTATTGATAAAGAAATTTTATTGTACTAATAATACAAATAGTTTATATAGTTCATAACTAAAAAATATATAGTACAATAATTTGTATTGTAATAACGGTTTGTATAGTTTATACTGTACAAATTATATATGATTTTTTCTATTATGAAAGATACAAAAATTATCACTATAGCTAATCAGAAAGGCGGTTGCGGCAAAACAACTATTACTATGCAGCTAGCTGGAGCTTTAAGTTTAGATAAATTAAACATTCTTGTTGTGGATGCAGATCCACAAGGGACATCAACACGTTGGGCTTCTAGCGCAGATGACTCCATTCCCTTTTTAGCTCATATTGCGGGTTTAAGCGCCGCTGGCGCTAGAGTGCACAAGGAGATAAAGAAGTATATGGGGTTATATGACTACATATTAATTGATTGCCCGCCTGCTGTTGACAGCATTACCCCGCAGTCTGCGTTAATGGTTTCAGATCTTGTTTTAGTTCCGATTGTACCTAGCCCAGCGGATCTGTGGGCAGCGGTTGGAATACAGGAGTTAATTTGCAGAATACAATCATCCAATGAATCTTTAAATGCACGAATTGTTATGAATATGTGCCAAGCTAATATTAACTTAAACCAAGAGGTGTTAAAGCAGATCAACACATTTGGAATTGATCTTACAAAAAGCAGTTTGCACTTAAGAACAGCCTATAGACAGTCTGCAGTCCTCGGAAGAACTGTGTTTGATATTCCCGGGGCTGATAAGGCTTGCACTGAAATTAAAATGCTAAAAGAAGAGGTGATAAAAATATTATCTATATAAATAATACAAACTATACAAATCATTAAGTAAAGTTATGAAAAACAATATATCTAAATCCCTATCTCAGTCCTTGAAACAAGAGAGGGATCATGTGCAAAAATTAAATCTAAGTAAGTTTGATGTCGCTGATAAAGTGTTGGTTTCCAAAAATATTCCTACAATAAAAACAATAAGGGATACTTTTACTTTACCAGAAGATGATTATACTGTAATAAATCAATGCAAGAAGAGATTTTTAAAGCAAGAAGTTAGTGTTACAAAATCTGAAATTATAAGAATTGGTTTAAAGGTTTTAGAACAGATGTCTGATGAAGAAATGATGAACTCCTATTCTTTAATAAGAAAGATAAAAATAGGAAGACCTAAGGGTGTATAATATAAATTATACAAATAATTTATATTATACAAATAATTTATATTCTTTGATCATTAATAATGAAAGTATTTCAACTGAAGGCATCTAGAGCGGTCTTAAATCTAAGCGTAAGAGACATAGGTGGCTATATAGGAGTTTCTGGTACTGCGGTATCCTCTTGGGAAAGCAAGGATATACATCTAGATGTTAATACATCAGAGCAAAACATAAAGATGCTTGAACAATTTTTCATGATAAAGAGCGTGTTTTTTTCGGATGAGAGTAGTGTTACGTTAAACGAATCAAATGCAGAGACAAGAAATAATAATCCCAAAAGTTTAACTAGGTTTCAATTAAGAGGCGGAAGGGCTATTTTAGGTATCAACAGAAAGGATTTAGCGCATCTTGCTCAAATAGATCAATACGTCATAACAAGAGCAGAAAGACTTGAGAATAAAGAATATATAAGACCCAAAGACCACCTCGTTCCGAGCAAGATAAAATGTATTTTTGCACAACATGGAATATTTTTTCCTTCGCCATTTTCTATATCAATAAAATTGTAGTTGACGTGTGTGCGCCTCTGTGATACTAATGATGTATTAGATAAAAAAAGAGGCGTTAAGACCCTAAAGTACTCAACACCACACAAAAAATATTTTTTAGTTAAGAATAAGCTTTGGATCGCATTTTTCTTATACCCTCTTTTATACCCTTTTTTTGCGTGATTTGCAAGTATTTTTAGGTCTTAGCCTCGCAAATGAGGTACTTAATGACTACGACTACCCCTATATCACCAAGTGATTCTACTAATTGTAACTTTTCTACAACAAACATTAGCTCTAGGGTTGAATCTGCTGGATATCCAGCTTCTTCTCTAAGCGCAAAAGCCACTAGCTCATCCTACAGAAAAAGCTACATAGTATGGGATAAGGTAGAGAGAGCAAACAAACCTAAGAACTACACCAAGAAAACAAAACACTTAGGTCGCAACTCCCAAGCTCTTCTTGCTGTTGTTACTCAAAAACTCCGCAAAAAGGATAGAGCAATTCTTAACCACAAA
>JAOMYS010000114.1 GCA_028372485.1 Rickettsiaceae bacterium
ACTTAATTTTTTATATTGAAGGATTTGATTTTTTAGTTTTAAAGGCGATAAACATACATCCCGGAATGGAAAGTAGGTAGATAAGAGCCATTGCTGGTATCGTATACCAAGGGTATATTATTATCATGATGCTGATAGAGGCAAAGATTATCATAGAGACTGAAAGATATTCAGGGTTAATATGAAAATATTTGAAAGATATAGTCGGAAATCTTGAAGCAAGCATCAATGATACTGCTACTATATATATATTTATTCCAGGGGTATAATTACGTATACTAAAATTTTGAATCAGTAATGTGAATTCAAAATCTAATATTATAGGCATCAAAGCAAGTATTGCACCAATTGGAGCTGGTACGCCAAAAAAGAATCTCTTATCTTGAGTGATTTTGGAGTCTACTAGTGTAGTATTAAAGCGAGCCAAGCGTATAGCCATGCACACAATGAATATCATTATTGACATCCAAGATGTAATTTTATACTCATATTGCTGGAATGACCATAAATATAGGGTGATTGCTGGGCATAGACCAAAATTAACGAAGTCGCACAAGGAATCTAACTCTGCTCCAAAATGACTGGTTGCATTAAACATACGTGCAACACGGCCATCTACAAAATCCACAATAGTGGCGATCAGTATGCAATAGACTGATATTTCCCAAGCGTTGTCAATTGCAAACCTTATGGAACTAACACCTATTATCAGCCCAATTAACGTTACTAAATTAGGCAATAATTTAGTAAACGGAACTGGCTTGATTAGTTTTTTTTTAGCGCTAGATTTCATCAAAATTGATTATAGAAATAATTAACGTTTCTCAAATTGCATCTGCTTTACTTTTTTTGCAGATAAATCAGCAATAACAGTCTCGCCGCCAATACATGTTTGACCTTCAGAGACATTTAATACTGTTTCAAGAGGTAAGTAAATATCTACCCTGCTACCAAAGCGAATCAAGCCGTATCTTTCGCCACAATTTACTTCTTGGTCTTCTTCTAGATCGCATACTATCCTTCTAGCTACCAAACCAGCAATTTGAACAAATGCAATTTTTACACCTTTTTTTGTTTCCATAAGAACGGATTGACGCTCATTATGTATGCTTGCTTTATCTAAAGAAGCGTTGAAAAACTTACCAGGTCTATAATGCAGGGCTAATATTTTTCCAGTGATTGGGGTTCTATTTACATGTACGTTGAATATATTGAGGAATACGCTGACCCTAATCATTTCTTCTTCCCCTAAACCTAGTTCGCTAGGTGGTACATTTTCTGTAATTTGTTGCACTATTCCATCAGCTGAACTAACAACCAGACCATCACCAACGGGTGTGATTCTTTCTGGGTTTCTAAAGAAGTATGCACACCAGACAGTGCAGATAAGACCAAGCCACCCAAGAGTAGAGCTGAATGAGCTTAAAATAAATGTCAGAACAGCAAAAATAATTATAAAAATATATCCTTCCTTGTGAATTACCTTTGCAAGATCATTATATTGCATCATATACTAATTTCTCCGAGTCAATTTATCATTTCTAATAAGTTAGGTCATGATAAATTCCTTATCTATACTGGTCAAGAATAAAATCCAACCTGTTACTGTCATTTCATTTTGAATTGTTGTGTAATAGCTTTTTGGATAAATATATCGGTGATATTTAAGGAGTAAAAATTTCTTCAATTTTGCCCTTAGTAGTTCTAATATCTTGCCAATTATGTATATTTGGAAAATTTATTACGACTATTCTTGCTGGAGGCATTGTAGTTTCTAGAAGATATGCATATTCTTTTGTATTGTGCTGAGCAAATTCTAAGATGAGATCATAAATATGTGGATTATGACCAATAATCAAAACTGATTTGAATTTATTCTCCTGCATAGATAGCAAATCTATAATCTTTTCACAATTTTGTTTATATAGTTCCTCAACTATTTCTACCTTACCAAGAGACATCTGCTTTTGTATGATGTAAGATGTTTGCCAGATAATTCTTTAAGTAATTCTCTTTTATCAGATTCATTAGGGTTTTCGCACAATTTTCTGAATATAATAATATACAATCTACCCCTTCTCTATAGCGCATCACTACATGGTTAGAGATAGAATTTCTATATGTCACTTTGTATAATATACTGCGCACGCATTCTTCTGGCATATCAACAGTGATATGATCGCTAGATAAATATACTGCATTCTTGTAAATATGACTTGGTATGTTTTGTTTAAGATGATTTACAGACTCGGCACAAAACATTATTTTATACCCCTTTTTTCTAAGAATATCAGATGACTTTTCACCTACAACCCAAACACTCATATCAGATGCAATGGTGGAAGAGTGAGGCATTGCATCTGCCATAAAGAAGCTTGTTATTATGATGTCTGTAAAATGGATAAGCTGCTTGTAGTCAAAGTCCAAAAGCTCTTGCTTAATTAAACTACACTTTAGTATCTCATAATCACATTTTTTTAATTCTTGCTCTAGCTTTACATTCTCCAAGTTAGATCTAGTAAGCAGTACCGATTTTGTCATTTTATTCTATCTTGGTATAATCTGAACTATGGATAAGTAGTATGGTGAAATCTTACGATATGTTCAACAGATTTTATTTAACTGATTATATAAACAAAAATAAATATTGC
>JAOMYS010000115.1 GCA_028372485.1 Rickettsiaceae bacterium
CAAAAAATGCTAATACTTACTCAGTCTCAAGCGGAGGAGTTTTATGCTGAGCATAAAGATAGACCTTTTTTTGCAAGCTTAGTAAGTTATATGACATCTGCTCCGGTGGTGCTACAAGTTTTGGAAGGAGATGGCGCTATTGTTAAAAACAGGAAAATAATGGGGGCTACAAATCCATCTGAAGCTGAGCCAAATACTATCAGAAGGGATTTTGCCAAAAATATAGAAGAAAATAGTGTGCATGGTTCGGATTCTTCTGAGAGTGCAAAAAGAGAAATAGAATTTTTCTTCAAAAAAGAAGAGATCTTTGGATAAGTGTTTCACGTGGATAGTTTTTACGATGTGATAGTAATTGGTGGTGGTCATGCTGGCTGTGAAGCTGCTGCTGCTTCAGCTAGATCTGGTATCAATACTCTGCTTATTACTTTGAGCGCTGAGAATTTAGGCGAAATGTCATGCAATCCAGCAATTGGAGGGGTTGGTAAGGGTATTTTGGTTAAGGAGATTGATGCATTAGATGGTCTCATGGCTAGGATTATAGACAAATCTGGCATACATTATAAAATGCTTAATGAGAGTAAAGGAGAGGCTGTATGGGGGCCACGTGTTCAGGCGGATCGTGAATTATACAAGCAAGCAATGCATAAGGAAATTTCAAATTATCCTAATCTTGATATTCTATATGATTCCGTAGAAGATATTAGATTGTCACGTAATAAAATTGAATCTGTGGTAACAAAGAATGGATTGGAGATAAATTGTAAAAAAGTTATTCTTACTACGGGCACATTTTTATCTGGAGTGATTCATATTGGCAAAGAGAAGGTTTTAGCTGGAAGAATGGGTGAAGATCCATCTTATGGGATTGCTAAGACCTTAAAGGATATTGGATTTACGGTAGGTAGGTTGAAAACTGGAACGCCGCCTAGAATAGATGCATTAACGATTGATTATTCGAGATTAAAGATTCAATCGGGGGATGAGATACCTAGGCCATTTTCTGAAATGAATAAACGTATTACGGTGCCACAGATAGATTGCTATATTACTGCTACCAATCAAGACACACATCTATTGATAAAAGATAATTTAGATAAATCTGCTATGTATTCTGGTCAAATAAAAAGTGTTGGGCCTAGATATTGTCCTTCGATTGAAGATAAGATAGTGAGATTTAGTGATAAAGCTAGTCATCAAATATTTTTAGAGCCAGAAGGGCTAAATAGTTCAGTGATTTATCCCAATGGAATATCAACTTCATTGCCAGAAGATGTGCAGAAGAAGATAGTCAACACAATTGCTGGGCTAGAGAATGCAAAGATTGTAAAGCCAGGGTATGCAATAGAGTATGACTACATAGATCCACGTCAATTAAAATCTACTTTGGAAACGAAGATTGTTGAGGGGTTATATTTTGCTGGTCAAATAAATGGAACTACTGGTTATGAAGAAGCTGCAGCGCAGGGAGTTATAGCGGGTGTTAATGCTGCGTTGTCGTGTAATGATAAGCCAGCATTTGTTTTAAATAGATCGGAGGCTTATATAGGGGTCATGATAGATGACCTAATTACTCATGGGGTTTCTGAGCCATATAGGATGTTTACTTCTAGGTCTGAGTACAGGTTGTCTCTTAGAGCTGATAATGCTGATTTAAGGCTTACCAATAAAGCAATAAAAGCTGAAATTGTTTCTTGTGAAAGAAGGGCTTTTTTTAAGAAAAAATTGAAAACGATAGATGATACAAAAAAAGCGTTACTGTCCATGCAGATTACTACAAGTGCATTGCAAAAATTTAGTGTATCTGTTGCGCAAGATGGCTCAAAAAAGACAGCATATCAATTACTGGGATTGCCAAATTTTAGTATAGAAAAAACGTCTCAAATATTTCCTGGTATGCTAAAATTAGACAGAAAAGCTATTGATTTGATACGGATAGAGTCTAAATATTCTGCATATTTAAAAAGACAAGATTTGGACATAAAGCTTTTTAATGAAGAAGAGTCTATTATAATTCCTGATAATGTAAATTATTCAAATATTCATAGTTTATCTTTGGAGATCGTTGAAAAGCTTTCATACCACAAGCCATTAACAATAGGTGCAGCAAGAAGAATATCTGGTATTACTCCAGCCGCTTTAACTGCTGTAATTATTTACCTCAAGTGCAATGGATAGTATTGAGAAATTTGTTTCACGTGAAGAGCATAAGAGATTGCTAGAATATAGCAACTTACTGTTAAAATGGAACAAAGCAATGAATCTTATCTCTTTTAAAACAGTTAATGATATCTTATATAGGCATATATTAGATTCTCTACAACTGCTCAAGTTTATTAGTGATAAAAACATCTCTCTTGTGGATGTTGGCTCTGGTGCTGGATTTCCTGCTATTGTTTTGTCAATATGCGGTATAAGTGAAGTGACTTTAATTGAAAGTGATTCTAGAAAAGTAGCATTTTTATTACAAGCATCAGATTTATCTCCTGGAGTGATAAGGATAGAAAATAATAGGGTAGAAAATCTTAGCTTAGAATGTGATATATTAACTGCACGTGCATTTTCCAATTTGGATTCTATATTTGATTAT
>JAOMYS010000117.1 GCA_028372485.1 Rickettsiaceae bacterium
GTATGTTGAAGAGATAAGCGAGTATTTTTTGGGTACGCTGAACATAAGCCACCTATCGGTGGCTTATGTTCTTTATGGGTAATCATTCTGCATCAGAAGCAAGCACCAATGCATCAGAAAATGGATACGAAGAGGCATCTTCCGAGAGAGGGAGTGACTCTGCGTGGAGTATAGGTTCTCTGCAGGAATCTCGATTATCAGGAGAGAACCTTAACGGTATGAACGAAGATAGTACGGGTAGTTTAGGAGGGGAAGCAATAGAATAGAAAGCCTGTAATTAATCGATATGCATATCCGATTTTTCTTTACGCAAGATATTAACAACTGTAATATTATATTCGGCTAAATTAATGTACATACAGGAAATATTGCATGTCACTTTCAAATACCGAGCAGATAGTAACAACCTCTGGTAATGGTACAGATTTATCTGTAATTTCTTTGATATTATCTTCTGATCTTATTGGCAAATCAGTTATGATTCTTCTTGTATTTGCCTCTATTTGGAGTTGGGCAATAATCTTTAACAAGCTAGTGCAATATCGTCTAGTGCAGAAAAAGATGAGATCTTTTGAGGTTACTTTTTGGTCTGGGCAAGGCTTGGATGCATTATATGATAAGATTAAAAATTCTGTGGATAATCCCTTAGCATCAGTTTTTGTTAGCGCAATTAAGGAATGCAGGAAGGGTGAAAAAAATGATGAGCAAACATCATCATCTTTAAGAATAGGTCGTAAAGACAGGGTAGTTACTTCGATGCACCTTTCTAAAAATACTGAGATTGAACATCTAGAAACAAAAATTTCTTTTCTTGCAACAGTTGGTTCATCAGCTCCCTTTGTTGGTTTATTTGGAACAGTATGGGGGATAATGCATAGCTTTCAATCAATAGCTGTATCTAAAAATACTAGCCTAGCTGTTGTTGCACCTGGTATAGCCGAAGCTCTTCTTGCGACAGCTATTGGTTTATTTGCTGCGATTCCAGCTACTATTTTTTATAATTATCTTGCTTCTCAGATTGACAAGATAAATAACAAAATTGACCATTTTATAGGTGAGCTTAATTCTCTGCTATCTAGGGCGATTGATGAGGAGAAAATTTAATGAACTCACTAATTACTAGAAAGAAACGCAAAAGATTAATGAGTGAAATCAACGTAACACCTATGGTAGACGTAATGTTGGTGTTACTTATTATTTTTATGGTTACATCTCCTATGCTTGTTGCTGGGATTAAAGTGGATCTTCCCAAGACTGAGTCAGCACCGGTCTCTGGTCAGTTTAAGCCATTAGTGATCAGCATTAAGAAAAATGGCGAGCTATTTCTTTTTGATACTAAAATTGAACAAAATAAACTAATACCAAAATTAAAGAATATAACTAAGGAAAATAAGGATACAAGAATCTTTGTGAAAGGAGATAAAAATGTTTCTTATGGTATAATTGTTGAGGCAATGTCTCAAATTCATAATGCTGGATTTACGAAAGTAGCACTTATTACAGATATAAAATATCCTAAAACCTAAATCGTTCTTTGTATATATTTGGGGTTAAATACAATGAATAATCTTGAAAAAAGAAGATGGGAAGGTTCTATAGCACTATCTATCTTTATTCACATAATATTTATTTTACTTTTTTTCTTTGGTCTGCCTTCTATGTTTGAGCGTTTTCCTGAAGAGAAAGATGTTCTAACATTTGAAGTTGTACCTCTTTCTTCTATTTCTAATATAAAAAAAGAATCTATAGTACAAAAAGAGCAACAGGATACTGAGAAATCTAGATTAATCAAGAATGCAAGATCAACTACTCAGCCAGTGCAAAATAATAAGCATTCTGAACAGAAGCAGCAGGTTGCAAGTAAAAAAGCGGAGCAAGTTCCAGTCAAGAAGGTTCAGCCTACTAAGATAAAGCAAGCACAGAAAGAGAATAAAGCTGTTGCTAAGCAGCAAAATAAGAGTACGAATTTACCCAAGAAAGAAGAAGACATAATAGATTCAATATGGAATAATTTAGAGAAGGAATCAGAAGGAGAAGATAACAAGGCTCGAAAAAAAAGCTCTAATGAGGCAGAAAAAGGGAAGAAGCTAGCAAGAAGCGATGAATATAATAAAAATTCTGATTTATCAATTACGGAAGAATTATATATAAAAAACAAGATGAAGAAATATTGGCGTAGTCCACAAGGGGATCAAAATATATCCAGTGTTACTATTTCTTTTCTCGTTTCTTTGGCTAAAGGAGGAGATGTGCAGAAGGTAGAAGTAATTAACAGGATTTGTGGATCAGTTTCTAGTGCTACTTGTAAACTTGTAGAAGAGAGTGCTTATAGGGCAATTTGGCAAGTTTCTCCATTTGATCAATTCAAAAAGAAGCGTTTGCTTGAGCTAGATTTTAGCCCGCCAAGTGATTACGAATAGTATAATTTATCTATACCGCCGTTCCACAGAGTGACCGT
>JAOMYS010000118.1 GCA_028372485.1 Rickettsiaceae bacterium
TTTCATCTTGAGCCGCACTTGCGAAGCAAAAGGGATATGTCAATACCTTTGAGCGAAGCGTGTGTTGACATATCCCTTTTGCGTAGCTATATCGCCTGTTGTTTGTTGGTTATCTCAAACAACTCATACTTTTCTTTGGCGACTGGATTTATTGGAGGTTTTTCTGTATAATGCTCTAAGGCTAAAAGATTGCGTTTATATTAATGTACCTTAAAGTCAAAGAATCGAATAAAGCTGGAACTCAGTAATATTCTATAAAACCGATACCCATTAGAGATAATTATATTTATGACAAGCAAAGGAACGTCAAGTAGACCTATTCTTACCTTAGGCGGTCAGGACAAGGAGCAAAACAGCCCAGCAGAAAAGCAACCCACCCTACCGTTAGACAAAAATCTTAAAACAAAAGATGAACAAAGGGACAAACAAAAGGGTGAGCAAAAATCAGAATATGACTTTGATGTTATATACAAAGTGTTGCATGCTAAGTTTCCAACCATCATCAATATGGATAAGCCAGTTCTGCTTGCTGTTGGCATTAGGAGAGAAATACTAAAGCATCTAGAAGAAGAAAAGGATATTACCAATCTTATACTAAATAAATGGATTAAATGGTATTTCAGAAAGTCCAAATATTATTCAATGCACAAAGTAGGAACAGTGCGTTATAATCTAGATGGAACTAATGCTGGTACTGTTACTGAAAAAGATCAAGCGAAGCGTGACAAACAGATACAGCAAATAAAGGAGTATCAATCTGGGCAAAAGAGCAGCGATAAAAAGACTGGTTCTACAAAGCAGGATAAACCAGTTGACGAGAATGAATCCAAAGATTCAGATACAAGCCATGATTCATCTGATGCAAAGTAATAGATTACGATAAAGGCTTAGAGTATATGGCGCAATCCAAAGAAAAAGATTATACTATCAACAAGTCTATACTACTTAATTGGTTAAATGTTTCTGATGAGAATTTACCAATTAAAGAGCTTGGTGCTTGGATTGAAGCAAGAACTAAGGGTGAATATAAGCTTATTAGGCAATAGCCTATAAACAACAATCAAAAACAAGGATATTAAAATATGAACAAGGGAGAATTTGTAAAGCATTTAGCAACTCAGCATAGCATAACTCAAGAAGAGGCAAACAAAGCTATCGATATGTTTACCTCTAGCGTAACATCGGCATTAGCAGGAGGTGATGAGGTAAGTCTCGCGGGGTTTGGTAATTTTAGCGTATCTAAAGTAGAATCAAGACCTGGGCGCAACCCAAGAACTGGCGAAATCATACAGATTAAAGCTTATAATCAGCCAAAGTTTAAGGTAGGTCAATCCCTCAAGGACTCTGTAAATAATAAATAAGTGGCTAATGCTTGGATTGCTATATGCATCTAATCATAATAATTACACGGAATTAATAACAAACAAAATAAGATATAAAGATTATGAATACAGGAAAAGTAAAATGGTTTAATGCTGACAAAGGTTATGGATTTATCGAGCAAGAAGGTGGTGGCACTGATGTGTTTGTACATATTAGCGAAGTAGAAAAAGCTGGGCTTAGAACTTTAGACGAGAATCAACGTGTTAGTTATGAGATAGAGAGTAACAAAGGTAAATCATCTGCAACTAATTTAAAGTTGATGTAGATAGACGTGAGGAATAGAAGCATATGAACGAAGTCATAGAAACCGACAAACTAAAACAAATCATAGGTAAGATAGAAACTATTGAACAAGAGAGGGTGGAGTCTGCCGATCTTCTCAAGGATGTATTTAACGAGGCTAAGTCAATGGGCTTTGATGTTAAGATCATAAAGCATGTTTTAAAGCTGAGAAAAAAGGACAAGGATGCTCTTGCTGAGGAGGATAGTTTAATTGATCTATATCGTGGAGCTTTGGGAGTTTAATAATTTAACCCCCTATTCTACTAATATTTACCCCTGCCCCGAATCAACTGAGCAAAATAAACAAACTTTAAATAAGAGAATAACAATTATGGAAATGATATTATTAGTATTGGCTGTCTTTGCTATTATAGGTCTAATATCTGCAATTAAAATAGTGCCTCAGCAAGAAGCATGGGTGATTGAAAGACTTGGTAAGTTTGATGGTGTTCTTGAGCCTGGAATGACTATAATCATTCCAGTTATTCAAAGAGTAGCCTATAAGCACAGCCTAAAAGAACAGGCAATAGATGTTACAGCTCAAACTGCTATATCAAATGATAATGTAACCCTCTCTATTGATGGAGTTCTGTACGTAAAGATAATAGACCCTAAATCAGCATCTTATGTAGTTACTGATCCATATTATGCAGTGATCCAGCTTGCACAAACTACCATGCGTTCTGAGATTGGTAAATTAAAGCTCGATAAAACATTTGAAGAAAGAGAATCTCTTAATCACTCTAT
>JAOMYS010000119.1 GCA_028372485.1 Rickettsiaceae bacterium
CAGAAATACGTGATTCAGATTTCAAAGATGTTAAAGTTAAAAATTCACTAGCCAATAGTTTAGATTTACGTGGATCAGATATCAGTCAAATAAATTTGACCAATAGTAATAAATATATTGAACAACATGCTAATGAGCAGGATAAGCAGAAATTAAATCAGCTAAGATACAACGATAAAGCAATAGAAGAAAAGAAAATTGTACTAAGTTCTAAACTCAAATCTGTTGTGCAGAGTCATAATTATAAAAAAACGGTCAATGCTCTATTTCAGAAAAAAGACAAGAAAATTGTTAATTACCTTACAAAATTAATCAATGACGAAATAATTACTGACTATAATAAATCTCCAGAAGCTAACATAGCTTCTTACTGCAGCAAAAAATATTCTAATAATGCACAAGAAATAGATAATTTAAAAAGCAGTCTAGAGTCAAAGTCTTTAATGAGTCGAATAAAATTCAGTAGCACAGAAAATTTAACCAAAAAATATTCTTCTGATCAAAAAAGATATATTGATAATACAAAAATGAATGAGTTATTGAGTCAGAAGGATGAACTTAACAATATACTAAATATACTGAATGAAATACCAAATAAATGCTCTAATAAAACCATTAACGAGTTATTTGATTTTCAAACAAAAAGTACGTCAGCAAAAAATTTTAGAAAGGACCCCCCTTAACAGCCGATGAAGTTAGGAAATCAGCCATTGACCCCACAAAAACAATATCAAAACTAAAAGAGATATATAATGCTGAGTTAAAGATGTTAGGGCATAGTCTCGATTATGAGAATATATATAATTATAGCTTAGATAAAATTCAAAATGCAAAATATGACCCTACTTATGTAGTTGGTACTGATGGCAAAAACATAAAAAATAAAGAGTATCTCAAACTAAAAAAAGAAGATATACAAAAATATTTACTAGAAATAAGAAGTAAGCCTCAATTATCACTCAATGCATTCGCTGCTCAGAAATATCAAAAAAATGATAATAAAAAAGAATATATAGCAAACCTAGATTGAATGAACTTATCTGGCATGATCTTTGAAAATGTAGATTTAAGAGGGGTAAATTTTTCAGAATCTAAGCTTAATAATTGCGAGATCATAAATTGTAAAATCGATCGTGCGAATTTTGAATCATCAGAAATGAAAAATGCAATCATAAAGAATAGCTCCGCAGAGAATACTAAGTTCTTCAATAGCAATCTTTCTGGGGCACAAATTATCGGAGGTGATTTTTCTAAAACATTCATGCCATATTCCACAGCAGAGAAAATCAAAATATCAGATGCAAATTTTGATAAATCCAATCTACAAAAAGCAAGTTGGAGTAGCTGTAATATCAAGAATACCACGTTTAATGGAGCAAACATGGAGGGTGCATCTTTTGACCACGGAAAAATGGAACAGGTAACAGCGCAGCATGCAATACTCAACAATACCATACTAGAACATGCAGAAATCATTGATAGTAATTTCACAAACTCTGCGATGGAGCAAGCAAGAGCTCTAAACTCTAAATGGAATAAAGTAATTTTAAAAGATCTAAAAGCAGATAAGATCAATCTTACTAATGCACAATTGGATAAATTCACTGAATTAGATGAAGCAGAACTTGAAAAAGCAGTATTAAAACATGTTAAAGCTATCGGGGTAAGCTTTAAAAATGCAAGAATGAAGGAAGTTGATGCAGAATATGCTAATTTAACTGGTGCTATCATAGAAGATGCAAAGCTCGAAAGAGCCAACTTAGATCACGCTATACTCGATAACGCACAAGCTGCAAGAATAAATTTATCTGGTGCAAGTCTAAGCTTAGCACAAGCACGAAATGTAGATTTTACAAGTGCAATAATGGATAAAATGCACTCATTGAAAACAGATTTCACAGGCTCTAAATTTAACGATGCAGACTTAAGAAATGCAGAAATAACAAAAGCTATTTTAAAAGAAATTAATTGTGAAAAAGCAAAAATTAATAAGGCTACAAAACTATCTGCAAAAACAATGGATGATGCAAAAGGAATAGACGGAATTCTAGACGTGTATGACAATCACAATCAGAAAATAGGAGAAAAATCTGCACAGGAAATAGTCCATCAACAAACCTATAAAGATCTGAGTTTTATGAATAAAGTTAAGCATAATACAAAAAAAGCGCTTAGCTTTGTAGGCAATAAGATAGGAAATTTTGCAAAAGCCGTCGGAGCTGCAATTTTGATAGGAAGTATTGCAGGAACTGTAGCTGCAATAGCTGGAGCGGCTACCCCCGTTGTGCTTGTTGTAGCAGCAGCAGGAGCTGCTGCTAGCATTGCGGCACCAACTATTACGTCTAAAATAAAAAATGCATTAGGAATAAAAAA
>JAOMYS010000012.1 GCA_028372485.1 Rickettsiaceae bacterium
TTACTATACGAGGATTATACGGGATCTCTCTTAGAGCATAGAGATTGATTCTTCTGATACAAAGTCACGCTATAAGTTTTTTCTGACTATATCGAATTTTTTAAGATTCCCCAAAATATGTTCCAACGAGTCTAGCCTTAACATACAAGGGCCATCACTAGGTGCATTATCAGGGTCTTGGTGCACTTCCACGAAAACACCAGCCACACCTGCTGCAATAGCACATCTTGCAAGTAACTCAACGTATTGCCTTTGCCCACCGCTGGAGTTTCCAATACCACCTGGTTGCTGTACTGAATGAGTCGCATCAAAGAATATAGGAGCTCCAGTTTCTGCCATTATAGGAAGCCCCCTCATGTCAGATACTAAGGTATTATATCCAAATGAAGTACCTCTATCTGTCAATATGATGCCTTGTGCATTAAATCCATGCAATTTTTCATATACATTTCTCATATCCCAAGGAGCAAGAAATTGTCCTTTCTTGACTTTTACAACTTTACCAGTATCTGCTGCACTTTTTAGCAAGTCTGTCTGCCTGCATAAAAATGCTGGAATTTGCAGTACATCCACTACTTCTCCTACAGGCTTGCACTGATATTCTGTATGTACATCTGTCAGAATAGGACATCCTATCTTTTCTTTCACTTTAGATAAAATTTCGAGTCCCTCATCAAGACCCACTCCACGCGTTGCTGATGCAGATGTTCTGTTAGCTTTATCAAAAGATGATTTATATATGAAAGGAATGTCTAGCTTAGCTGTTATCTTCTTTATACCATCTGCTATAAACAGAGCATGATCTAGGCTTTCGATCTGGCAAGGTCCGGCAACTAGTGAAAATGGCATATCATTAGAAATCGATATATTATCAACTTTTACAGTGTTTGCTTTGGTTTCCATATCTGTGTATCAACTCTACTTATTTAACTGGCAAAGATTTTTCCTCAACAGATGCAGCATTACCTGTATTCTCTGTATCTTGTTTATGCAACACATCCTTGTTAGATCTGGATGATAAATTTGCAAGCATTATAGCATTAGCAAAAAATACTACTGCAAGAATTACAGTAGTTCTTGTTAGGAAATTTGCAGCGGATCTACCACTTACCAAGCCCATATTGTTTCCACCACCGATGCCACTGAGTCCATCCGTGCTTGTTTTTTGTAGCAAAATAACAATAACAAGAAGTATGGCGATAGATAGGTGTACAAAGAGTAAAGTATTGAGCATTATAATTACTTAAGTGTTGTTCAAAGTTTTTTTCAATTCATTTTTATCTACAGACGCAGAACCGATCATAATACCATCATTGTTGTCTATAGAAAGTATAGATCTAGAGTTCCCAGAACTGACCGAACCACCATACACCAGCCTTGCATTCTTTGCAAGTTGACTAATTTTCTTATCTGTTCTTAAGAAGTAAAGTATTTCTGCAATCTCTTCAACTGTGGGAGTAATGCCAGAACCTATTGCCCATAATGGTTCATAAGCAATAATATAATCCTCAGTGCAGCTAATTGTTGATCCGATAATTTGTTCAACAATTTCTTCTTTAAAATTATTATTTTTACGACTCTCTAAGTCTTCTCCAACACATACGATCGGAGTAATTTTTGCATTTACACAAGCCTGAAATTTTTGTTTTATCAGATCATTACTTTCCATCAATATATTTCTTCTCTCGCTATGCCCTATAATTGCATAATTAACACCACATTCTTTCAGCATCTTAGCAGAATACTCGCCAGTATATGCACCAAAACCTTCAATGCTGCTTACATCCTGTGCACATATACGAATATTATCTAAACTCTTATTCGCAAAGTGAAATAAATACGGAACAGATGGAGCTAATAAAAATTCCACAGGATAATCAATTTTTTCAAACTGCTGAATATTATCAAATATCTCTTGAGATACTTGGTTCATTTTCCAATTAGCAATAATGATTTTATTCATACAGAAATTTCTTGCGATAATTGTAGTAGATCACTATCTTAAATGGCACATGATGATAAGTAAATAGTATAAAAATATAAAACGCTATGTTGACCAAAATTAGAAAAGCTACAGACCATTTATTTACTAGAATCATTTTAATTCTAATAGCTTTTAGCTTTGTTGCAGCTGGAGCTGCTTCTTTCATGGGGGGCAATAGCTCGGAAGATGTGATTATTTTTGATAAGGTATCACCTGTTTCAATGGATGAATTTCGGTCTAGTAGATACCAAGAAATAGAAAATATACAAAAACAAACTGGGCAGAACTTAAGTGAAGAAGATATTGTTAATTTAGGAATAAATCGTCTTATTACTAAGAAGCTTATTAATGATAGGATGCTAAAATATCTGGCAGAATATTATGATCTTGATATTGGAAAAAAAACAATAATTGAGTTTCTAAAAAAATATTCCGTTTTTAAAAATAATAGTGGAGAGTTTGATATATCTGTTTTTAAGTCTGTATTCCATAATTCTCAGCGTAAAGAGAAAGAATATTTATATGCTATACGCACAGATTTAATCAACTCTATATTGCATAACATCTTCTTGGGTTCATTCACCCCTCCTAAAGCGATGGTTAATAATATAGTAGATTATATGTCAGAATTAAGAAATGTTGATATAGTATCTATTGATCTTGATAGAAAGCCATGGGGGCTTTATAAGCAAGGACCACCTACTCATAAGCAAATTGAAAGTTTTTATAATTCCAATCAAAGCCTATTTACTGTTCCAGAACTTAGGAGTTTTGAATATATAAAAATAGATAAGAAATTTCTATCTAAGAGTATCAAAATTTCAGAAAATGAATTAAAGAAATTTTTCGAAGAAAACAAGGATGATTTCCCGAGTGGAGATTATAAATCTATGAAGAAGCAAGTAAAAGATGCCCTGCTAAAAGAGAAAATAGAAAATCTGAACAATGAATTTTCTAAGAAGCTTGAAGATGATGTATCTACCGGTCTTACGATTGGAGAGATTGCAAAGAAATACTCTATAAAGATAAAAAAGGTAGAAAATATCTCATTTGCTGATATGAAATCCAGTACAGTACCTGAGTATAAAAATATGATAGATAGCGTCTTTGAAATGTCAGATGGTGAACTATCTTACCCTATTGAGTTATCAGACCAAAATGAGATTATTCTTATTCTTTTGAATAAAGTTGATCATTCAAGACAAGAACCATTAAACAAGGAGACAAAAAGTAAGATTTATAGTATCTTCAATAAAAGAGAAATTATATCTGTAAATATAGGTCAATTGGAACATTTTAGCAGAAGATATGATCCTAAGAAACCTAACGATGATGGTAAATCCATCAATATTATCAAGAATAAGTCTTTCACCAGAGGTGAATTACTAGATAGCAGTAAATTTCCTGTGGAATTGTTAAACGCAATTTTTGCTGGAAAAACTGGTAGTTCTACAAAAGTCGTTATAGATAATGGTAAAGCATATTTTGCCTATATAAAATCTATAAAACTAAATAATAAGAAAGCCAGTGAGTTCAAAAATAATTCGGAAGAAAATTTTGCAAATGCAATAAAAGAGGGAATATTCCAAGAACTTATAATATATCTGACTAAAAAAAATAATATGCAGATACTGCAGGAAAAGTTAAATAACCCTTCAGGCTAAATTTTATAGAAGGTTATGGCGAAGTGTTTCCATCATGACTCTAAAAAATTTAGAAAGTTCTCACGTAGTAAAAAAGAAAGTGTCATTAAATCGTAAACAATCCGCATGTGGATCTTGCCCCCCTTGTTTTTCCGCACGTGACCGCTAAGGGAGCTATACGGAATCCCAATCGATAGAGCCAACCTCTATGTTTTAGAGATCTCGTATAACTCGCTAGAGAGCTCATTTACGAGATGACAGGTTGGAGAGGATTTTGCACTTACGTACTCAAATTTACACAATCTCTCAAATACAAAACCAACTTACGCAATCAAAAAAGCCACTGATGACAAAAAAATATTTATAATTTGCTACCTTGGTAACTTTTTGTTTTATTTTATAAGAGTAGCTGCTGCATAATATATGCGTAGGTGTCGTTTTATAATGTAGGTAATTAATATCGGGTATGTGTTCATAATATGTTTAATATCTCAGATTTAATAAATAAATTTAAAAACAATGAACCGGTAGAACAAGGCCAGCAGGCAGATTCTGGTTTAGCGCATAGCCCTATACGTGATGCAAAAAACTGGCATGAAGAAAGATACGAAAATATTACTGTTCAACGCAATTTACTCTTTGTATTGCTATTAATATTGCTGATTCTTTCTATCACGTCAGTAGCTGTTGCAACTTATGTAATAAATGCAAAACGATTTGACCCATTTGTAATTCAAATTAACAAATCAACTGGAGTAACAACAGTTGTAAACCCTGAAACGTCAACACTCATAAACGGGAATGAAGCCTTAGCAGAGTATTTTATAAAAAAATATGTAGTAGCTAGGGAAACTTATAACCCTGTAGATTTCTCTACAGAATCAAAAAAGATCGTTAGGTTATTCTCATCAAACTCAATCTACTGGAGTTATCGTGGATATCTGAAAAATGATGATGTAAATCCTAGTGTAAAATATGGTCAAAAAAACACCACCTTCTTGCTAGTTAAATCTTGGTCAAAATTGAGTGATAAGAAATATATCTTTAGATTCTCAATCAATGAAACATCAGGAGCAAGAAACATCTTTAATAAGATTGCAGTAGTAGAATTTGATTACGTAGCAATGGAATTAACAGAAAAAGAGCGGGATATTAACCCAATCGGCTTTCAAGTAACAGGATATAGGGTAGATGATGATAGTAGCTAGAATTATTGTGTTATCGTTATTAACACTTACCTTTTCTTATAGTATGGCATATGAAAATGAAGCAATGCTTACTACAGATAACAGGATAAGAACTTACAGATATAATCCAAATGATGTGTATTTACTCGTGATATATTCTGGATTCCAATCTAGTATAGAATTTGCAAAAGATGAGACTGTTGAAACTATAGCAGCTGGAGACTCTTATGCTTGGCAAATGACACCACTAGGGAATAGGATATTCATCAAGTCTATAGAGCGTAACATCCGTACAAATGTTACCATAATAACAAATAAGAGAACCTACCAAATAGACCTAGCATCTAAGGAATTAGAGGATGGAGATGAAAATGATTTAGTTTATGTAATGCGCTTCCAATATCCAAAAAGACTAAGGTAGTTTATGTCTAAAGAAATTATCTCAGAGAAAAAAGACGACAAGAATAAAAAACAGGATGAGCAAGAAGTAGAGCAGGAACTTTCTCAGGTAGCACGAAGTCCTAAACAAAATATGCTAATATTATCAGTAATATTAATAGTATTTGCATATTTATTCTTTAAACTCTTCATAAGTTCCGATGATTCAAATAACGAACAAACAGAAAAGAGAGTCATTCCTAAAGAAATTTCTAAACCTGTTCAAATAAGTGAAGCAAGTGATGCGCCAGAAATCCCTAAACTACCTACTCCACCTAAGCTAGAGGACCCAACACCTCCGCCTCAACCAGAAGTTTCAAAGCTCTCTCCTAACAAAGAGTCTATACCAGAATTACCAGCTCCTACAGAAACAGACCTCAATGCCAAAAATAAACCCGCATTACCATCATTTAAAGCACAAGATGAAAATAGCATAAAAAGAACTGAAGCAAAAAGAAAGTCATCTATAACCCTTATCGCTGGTACTCCTAGCAAAAAAACTGATGAACAACTGCAAGAAGAAGCTGATTTCAAATATCGTGGAGATATGAACTTAGTGCTCGGTAAAGGAAAAATGATAGATGCAATTATAGAAACTGCAATAAATACTGACCTTGGTGGAGAAATCAGAGCCGTCATTAGTAGGGATATATATTCCGAATGGGGAAGGAATATTTTAATTCCTAAAGGCTCTAGGGTGTTTGGAAGCTTTGCTACAGGAACCAATGGAGCATATGGGCGTGTTGACATTGCATGGAATAGAATAGACTTAATAAGCGGTTATATTTTAAAACTAAGCGGAACAGGTACTGATGCTTTGGGCAGAAAAGGTAATCAAGGCAGGGTAGATAATAAATTCAAAGAAAAACTAGCTAATGTAATACTAAAGTCAAGTATCAATATAGCTTTTGCTCACGGGTTGGATGAATTAGTCATACCGCAAATTAGTTCTCAGGCTGCCGCTGGTCAGAGTAATCTTGCATCTAGCATTAGAAGCACAGCAAACGGTATCTTTACTCAGTCAGGTCTATCCGATACACAAAAAAGACTCCAGATATGCGCAAGCGTACAAGCAGCGATTACAGATAAGACGTCAGATGCTTTTATCAAGATTCAAACAAAATGTAATTCTATAGATACCGAAAACAGTGATTCAACAGATGCTACAAAACTAAGCGCATTAATGAGCGTAATAAATTTAGCAGCTGATTCATTGCTAACAAATACAACTTCTAAAACTGAGGAAACAAAAGCACAAGAAGCATCTAAAAAAGCATTCAAAGATATACAAAAAACTGTACAAGGCATGGTAGAGCAAAATGAATTTAAACCGACAATCACAATTAATCAGGGAACTCCTGTTAAAATTTATGTGAATAAAGATTTTAAGTTTCCAAAATCTGCAATCAATAGATCACGAATGGTAAAATGACCAATGCTGCGCTAGAAACATACCTATTGCCGTTCAAAAACATCTTCTCAGAAGATGGGGTAAATGAGGTAATGATTAACAAACCAGGTGAAGTATGGGTAGAAAAAGCTGGAAATCAGACTTATATACCAATACCAGAACTTGATATGGATCACTTGCTTGGTCTTGGGAGGTTAGTAGCTCAGTCAACCGATCAAACCATTTCCGAAGAAACACCTCTACTTTCTGCAACGCTTCCAAACGGGTATCGTATACAGGTAATATTTCCACCAGCGGTAGAACATGATTTTATTGCATTTTCGATCAGAAAGGGATCTACAATGCATTTCTCCATGGACGAATATGCAAAAATGGGAGCGTTTGATACAACATCTATCAAAGCAACAAATGATAAAAATGACAAAATACTATGTGATTACCTCAAGAGTAATAAAATTCAAGAATTTATAACTCATGCCGTTAGATGTAAAAAAAATATTATAATTAGTGGCGGTACATCTACTGGTAAAACTACATTCACTAATGCAGCACTTAGCGAAATTCCACCCGAAGAGCGTCTAATCACAGTGGAAGATGCAAGAGAAATCGTTCTGCATAATCACAAAAATAGAGTACATTTGTTATCTTCTAAAGGCGGACAAGGAAGAGCAAATGTGACAACTCAAACTCTAATAGAAGCATGCCTGCGCCTTAGACCTGACAGAATCATCGTTGGTGAGCTCAGAGGAGCAGAAGCATTCAGTTTCCTAAGAGCAATTAACACTGGTCATCCTGGATCTATATCTACTCTACACGCTGACACACCCGCTATGGCATTTGAACAGCTCAAATTGATGGTTATACAAGCAGGGCTTGGTATTCCACCAGAAGAAGTTAGAAAATACATATTAGCAGTAGTAGACATAGTGGTACAACTGAAGAGAGACCCCAAAGGCAGAAGATACGTGTCTGAAGTACATTTTGCAAAAATGGGGGGGTAAAGATGGAATCCAGTAAAATACTGAAAATCAGCAGAACAATTTTTGGACACATTGTCATACACCCTTTTGTCATAATATCTACATTATGGATAAGTGGTGCAATAGTTGCCTTTATTACCAATGAGTATAACTCAATAGGTGTCAATCTTACCGCTATTATAATTGGTTATAAATGGACTACATGGCTAGCCAGCACCTGGTCAAGTCTAAGCATTGAAGCTTATGACTATTTGAAAATCAAATTACTTCTTGCACTCTTAGCACCTCCGATATTAGTAATAATATACTATATTTTAAATTTCAAAAAAATTGTAACATTGGAGTTTTTTCAACCAAAAGAGGAAGTATACGGCTCAGCAGATTGGGCATCAGAGGCAGATATAGACAGAGCGCAACTGAGAGCAAAGCATGGCATGATGCTGGGAAAAGATTCTTTAGGTTATTACGTTGCAGATGGTTTTCAGCATTCACTTTTATTTGCTCCTACTGGTTCTGGTAAAGGTGTTGGCTTTGTAATACCCAACTTATTATTTTGGGAACACTCTGTTGTAGTTCATGACATAAAACTTGAGAATCATCAATTAACAAGTGGGTGGCGAGAAAAGCAAGGGCAAGATGTATTTGTATGGGAGCCTGCAAATCCAGACGGAGTGACTCATTGTTATAACCCCATTGACTGGGTTAGCAGTAAGCCAGGACAAATGGTAGATGATGTACAGAAAATCGCCAACCTAGTAATGCCAGAAAAAGATTTTTGGAATAATGAGGCCCGTAGTTTATTTTTAGGAGTAGTACTCTATCTTTTAGCCGATGATACGAAGGTCAAATCATTTGGTGAAGTAGTAAGAACAATGCGTAGTGATGATGTTGTATATAATCTCGCAGTAGTGCTAGACACTCTTGGAGATGCAATACACCCAGTAGCATATATGAACATCGCAGCATTTTTACAAAAAGCAGACAAAGAGCGCTCTGGTGTTGTGTCTACTATGAATTCATCATTAGAATTATGGGCAAACCCCCTAATTGACGCAGCAACAGCATCATCTGACTTTAACATCATGGAATTTAAGAAAAAGAAAACAACTATATATGTGGGCCTTACTCCAGATAATATTCAACGCCTCCAAAGATTGATGCAAATATTTTATCAACAAGCAACTGAATTTTTAAGCAGAAAAATACCTGATAAAAGCGAACCATATGGCGTAATGTTCCTGATGGATGAGTTCCCCACCCTTGGAAAAATGGAACAATTTAAATCTGGTATAGCTTATTTTCGTGGATATAAAGTACGCTTATTTTTAATAGTACAAGATACTCAGCAATTAAAAGGTATATACGAAGATGCTGGTATGAATTCATTTTTATCTAATTCAACATTCAGGATTACATTTGCAGCAAATAACTATGAAACTGCGAATCTTATCTCACAATTATGTGGTAATAAAACAGTAGACCAAACTTCATATAATAAGCCTTTATTCTTTGATTTGAATGTCTCAGCTAGAACTCAAAATGTATCTAAAGTACAGAGGGCGTTATTACTTCCGCAAGAAGTTATACAAATGCCTAAGGATGATCAAATAGTTTTAATTGAATCTTTTCCACCTATCAAATCAAAGAAAATTAAATATTTCGAAGATAAGTTCTTTACAGCGAGGCTTTTACCACCTACATTCATCCCAACTCAAAAACCATTTGATCCACGAGAATATAGAGCAAATGCTGAGAAAGAAGAAGAATGAGAAGAACTTTAATATTAGTCTAATACGGTTTCTCTTGAATATAAATAATCGCAATCAATAAAAACGAGAAAATAAAAATGCGTTCCGCAATAATAGATGTTGGATATAACGCAATAAGAGCTATAGTTTACGAAAATGATACGCTAGGTGCAGCGGAGATATTTAATAAGAAATTCAAAAGTGATATTCGCTCACTCCTTGAGAAGGAATTCCTTGATACAAAACACCATATATATTTATCCATACAGTATTTATTACATATATTTAAAAAGCTAGAAGTTACAAAAATAAAATGCGTGGCTACTGCTGCACTTAGGAATCCTCCAAATGCAGATGATTTTGTAAAATATGTAAAAGATAAATATGATCTAGATATTGAAATTATCTCTGGAAAGCGTGAGGCTGAACTTACTGCACTTGGCTTAATCACAGGAATCAAAGACTGTAGTGGAGTCATGGCAGATCTAGGCGGTGGAAGCTTGGAATTGGTAAGAATAACTGAAGGAAAAATAGGTCAGTCTGAGTCCTTTGATCTGGGGACTAAGGTCATTAATGAGAAAATTATAAAAAATGAGTCTCAGATTGTTGATATTCTCGAAGAGAAATATCAGTCTGAGCATTGTGATAATCTATATTTAGCAGGTGGTGCTTTAAGATGCATAGGAAGATTATATATAGATCTCATGAATTATCCCCTCAAGAACCTCCATAATCTTAAAATACCAACTAGAGATTTCATCAAATATCTTGATAAGCTAGAAGACTCTTCCTACGACATCAAGCCTGCTAATTATGGGAAACAAATTAACTATAACGCAGTGTTAATTTGCAGAGGTATGATTAGTGCTTTCGAGCCTGAATATATTATTATTTCTGTCTATGGACTTAAAGAAGGAGTACGAGTCTCCTTAATGGAGAAAAAAGAACAAAAGAAAGACACTGTTTTAGAAAAGGTAAAATCGGTTTGCACTATCAGCGATAAGAATATTGATTTTGAAAGTTATTTTCAAATAATACTCCCTTTGACATCACATTCAGAGCATCTAGAAAATATTATTAAATTATCAATAATGATATTGAAGTTAAAAAATAACCTAGATAATACTCTTAATTCCAATAATATATCTGAATTTATATTATCTTCAGATATACCTTTTACACATAAAGAAAGAGTGATGTTAGCATTGGTTGCATCTTATAATATCAAGGATAAGCCTTCTAGTGAGTTAATTAGAACCTCTAAAAAAATCATTACCAAAACAGAACATAACGACAGCAAAATAATAGGTCTTATTCTTTCTGTTGCAGAGTATATCGATGGACCCTACTTCACTTCTCCTTCATTTTCCATTGATATACATGACTCTTCTTATTTAGAAATAAAATGCGATGGTATTTTACCACGACCTGTTTTTGAAAGAATTTGCATGCATTTGAAATCTATTGCTTTTGTAAGAAAAATGACCTCTAATAACTTTATAAACTAATCTGTAAATCACATGATACAAAATACTGAATCTTCATATGGATGGCTCGCAAAATTATTTCATTGGCTAATAGCACTTGCAATATTTGCTCTGATTTTTGTAGGATTTACTATGAGTTCTATGGAGTCTTCTCCTGATAAATTCGAATTATATAAAATGCATAAGGCATCTGGTGTTGTAGTATTAATTCTTGTGCTTTTGAGATTAATCTGGAAATATACCAATAAAACCGTAGAACCACCTGCAGATTTGCCTAGTATTTTAAAATTAGCTGCCAAATCTGGGCATTTTATGCTTTATGTTTTTATGTTTTTGATGCCAATTAGTGGCATTATGATGTCTCGCTTTTCTGGGTTTGATGTATCAGTCTTTAATCTATTCACTATACCAGCCGAAGAAAAAAATATTCAAATAGCTGGGATATTTCATCAAATCCACGCTATTGGTATCTGGTTCTTTATAGTAGTCATTGTGCTACATATCGGCGCTGCTTTATACCATCATTTTATAAGAAAAGATAATGTTCTGATTCGGATGATAACATCACCTAATAAGTATAATAGAGACTGACTTCGTCTGTTAAGAGATCCTGTATAATTCTCGTATAGTAATACTCGAATTTACGGGATGACACAGTGGTCTCTCCAATTGCTCAATAACAATGCGACTGTTCTTTTCCACGAAATCATTCCATAAACGACCTCCGCTTCCTATTATTATTCCATAAGCGACTTTCCCCAGTCCTTCCGTAAGCGACTGCTAAGGGAGCTATACGGAATCTCTTCGATTTTGATGCTTTAGAGAGATCTCGTATAGCTCGCAAAGAGCTCATTTACGAGAGATGACTCAAGAAGTCTTTCTAACTGCTCAATAGCTATGAAAGAACGCTGTGGACATTTCTAATGCGTTCTTGTAATTGCGAAATCTACTAAATCTTGTAAGTATTGCTTATATTGATTTTCAACTCTAACTTGACCTATTAAAGATATAGCTTCTTGCTTTAATTCATCTAGATAAATAAGAATCTCTTTTTGTATGTCATGATGTTTCATTAAATCTACTATCCAATTTAGGTCAGATTCTTTTCGTTCTTTTCTTGGAAGAAGTAGCATTTGTTTTAACTTCTCATCATCTTGTTTGGATATTTTCTTGCTAAGCAGAATCAAAGGCAAAGTGACTTTTCCTTCATAAAAATCGTCTCCGATATTTTTTCCAACCTTCTCACTATTACTGAAATAATCGAGTACATCATCTGCAATTTGGAATATATTACCAAGACAAAAACCGAAATTTTTTAAAATCTTAGCCTCACCTTCTTTCTCGGCGAGTATTCCACCAATTTCGCATGCAGTTCCAAAAAGCTCTGCTGTTTTTGCATTGATTATTTTTAGATATTCTTGCTCTGAAATAAAATTCTTGTCTTCCAACTGCATAAGCTGCGACACTTCTCCCTTGATGATAATTGAAGAAGCATTAGACAAGACCTCAAGCGCATGTACAAGATTCGTAGACACCATAAGCCTAAATGCTTGACTAAAAAGAAAATCACCAACTAATATACTCGCATTATTTCCCCATACTACATTTGCAGATGGCTTGAATCTACGCATTTCGCTTTCATCTACTACATCATCATGAAGAAGAGTCGCCATATGTAAAAACTCAATAGCAGCTGCAAGTTTAATTGCATTATCCCCCTGATATCCAAGCATTCTTGAAGATAGCATAGTGAGGACAGGTCTTATTCTTTTTCCACCAGATTCAGATAAATAAGTCCCTATCAGCTGTATGAGAGTCTCATCAACTGCAAGACTATCTATAATGAGATTATTTATAGATTTTATATCCGAAGATAAGTAAGAATGAATTTCTTTTATTAAGCTCAAAATTATTACCTGATTACTTTATAAGATTCTTTAATATATCGTGCTTTATAACATCTTTAGGTATAACCTTATCTAATATCTTTTTCGCATCTTTGGGTACAGCTTTTTCAAGATTTTTTTGAATCTTCTTATTTATATCTGCATTTATATCTTTTAACTTGGAAACTGTAGGTAAAAATTTCTGAAGTATCGGATCTTTTAAATTCAAATTTGGCAATATTTTACGTGCTTTTTCTAGAGCGTCATCACCAAAGCCAACCTTGGTAAATAATTCCTCATATAAAGCAAGCTTGTATATCTGCCCTATTTGATCAAATCTTACTGTGCCAAACTTTGCTTCTCGAAGCTTCAATGAGTCTATAGAATAGTCAAAGCTTAAATCACTAGAATGAGAATCTGGGTGATCTGAAATTTGCTTTAATACCGATTTATTAATATCAACATATAGGTTTCTTGCATCATCTGTTAGGAATCTAAATTCACCAAATCTGTAAATATACCCAGAAGTGAAATCAACTATAGACTGGTAATTTTTAAGAAATAGCACTCCTTTCGCAAACCATCTATTATCTGCTAACCTTTTATATCCCTTATCTTGAGCTTCCATCTCGTGAATGATTTTAAATCCAGTACTTTCTGAAAACAAACTAAACTCATCAATTTTTATGTATAATTTTTGCTCTGAAGAATAAGAATTCATTTTTAGATTAAATTCATAATCTGTATTTTCAATGTCTTCGAATCTGAAATAATTCTTGTTATTTATAATATACCGAATTTCGCTATCAACTATCTTACCAATATCAGATGATTTTAACTCATCCGATATCTGATCATAATATGAGAATATTTTATCAAAAAACCCTTTATTTAAGTGAATAGTAGAGTTTATATCTAGCTTATCTGCATCTTGGATAGATGCTCCATGTCCGTCTTCATAATGAAATTTAAAGTTAGGTAAATTTATCAAAGGCGAGATAGAAGAAATGTCAGCTTTTATTTTTAATCCCTTAGCAATTTCATCAATGTTTGCACCTTGAGTATCAAGAACCATCTTAGCGTCTGCGTTAAACCCATTAGGCAGTAATGAGAATCCATAAAATAAACTGACTGGGATATTTCTATATAATGCATCTACGGAGTTTACTTTGACTGAGTAATTAGTTTCGTAATGCTTAGGAATATTAGCAAGTATGTCTTCAGTATTTTCATAATATTTTGATGGAACGAATGATAACTTCAAACGCTCATACTCCTTATCATAAAATTTTTCATTATCAACCAAGTCAAATATCTCTGTACTTGCCGTTGATATATTCATATCCCCTATGTAGTTTATAATTTCTACAGGGTCTTGCATATTCCGCAAGGAAGAAATGAGCTTATTAGTTAAAGGTAAGTCTATCGTGATTTTATAATTATTTATTTTTAATTTAGATCCAAAACCACGACTTTCTGGTTTATAAGATGCTATGATGTCACCACTATATTCAACAAATACTTGTCCAGATAAGAAGTTATACCCAAGCTTAATAGGAGAAGAATATGTGATCACCGCATCCCTACTCTCTTCAGACCACCCTTCTATAGACCATGCAATATTGAAAGGAAAACCATCTGGTGATAATTTTTCAAAAGTAAGATAATAATCTTTTTTATCAAAACCTTTTACAGCGATTGGTTTAGATGCATATTCTGTATTAACTTTATTGCTTACAGTAAAAGTAGCATAATACCATAATGCAGAAAGTGCTGACACTATTAGAATTAAAACTATAACTAGAATTTTAATTAACCTCATCCGTACCTCTTAGCTTAATATATTCCTTATTGAGTGATTTAACATTCCACACCCATATGGACATTACTACGACAAAAACACCAAGTAAATATACTGTTACTGAATCAAATGTAGCAAATGGAATTAAAATAAACATAAAAGATTGTATAAATGCACCAAGTGACTTACCAAGCTTTAATCCTATAACTTCTACCGTAGCCTTGCCCTTTGTTTTCAGTTCTATTGAAAGAGGTATGTAAGCCATCTCTTTGGTAGAATCAAATAAAGAATATTTTGTTGATTTACTCAAGATATTCTGAGCTGCCCCAATTATTACTGCAAAATAAATTGGGTTAAATTCAGGGACAAATGACACAATATCTTTAGCAAATATTATGAAACAAAAAAATATTAATCCAGTACAAGTAAGCATATATGGAGTAACCAGCGCCGCTCTAACCCAAGAACATCTGCGTAAAATATTACTTCCGATGATTGTAAAGACAACGCAAGATATTCCCATCCATATATTGAATCTTCCCATAAAGTATAAGTAATCTACTGTATTAGGGTAAAGCTCTCTTACCTTTGATTTCCAAGGACCCTCTAGAATATTAATTAAAAATCCATAACATAATACAAGTAGAACAATATGGCCTATATATTTGGAACGTAGGATAAGCTTTATGCTCTCAAATACTGATAATTTTGTTTTTGTATCCTTAGATGATGCTGATATATTATTTTCTCCATTAAAGCTTCTGAGTATATAGCGATCGATATACCGATAAAGGATCATTGCTATAATTCCAGATAATACAACAGATTGGATTATAGGCTTAAACACTGCATTACATTGGAAATCTATGTCACTTGCGTAAGAACTCGGAATATACCTATCTGCTATTCCAGAAACATCAGAAAAAGATACAAGCACATTACCAGCAAGCACAAGGCCGATATTCCCTACCATTGCTAGAATTGGATAAAATCTCTTTGCAGAATTGATATCAAAAATATGATTGGCGTATTGCCAAAATAATAAATTGATAATAACTACGCTCCAAAGTTCGCACAATATGTACATAAGCGCATAGCTCCACTTACCCCAAATATATAAAAACCATTTTAAATTTGGATAGGATAATATAAGGGAGGATATGAGATCACTACTAGGATGATATATCTCTTGATTAGGAAATAGAACATATACAAATAGCATGAAGAAGCTAAGAAAAAAAGATACAATTATGTAGAATACATATTCATAATTGAACATATTGCTCAATTTTGCATATATCACAGTGAAAATCACAGTTGATGGTAAAACGAACCACAGCTTCAAAAAGCTTATAACTTCAGCACCTATATTTGGTACAACAAGGCTATCTTTAATAGATCTGAGCGTGCCAAAGTTAAAAAGTAGGCACATCATCATCAGCGCCATTGGGGCAAAGAGTTTCACTTCCGAAGATTTTATTGGCCAAAAAATATCTTTCAGCTTTGATGATATCATGAAATTTTGTGAACTAAACATTAATTCAGAGATAAACACTGCTTAAAACAATATTCACAAGCGCCAGTAGCGAGGCAAATACCTAGCAGTTTTACGGCAAATCCTAAATATTGTCAATGTTAAACTGTACTAAGATACGAATTATTTAGGCATTGCCTACCAACTAAAGTATGTAGGTTAATTTTATGGTTATGAGATTCCGTATAGCTCCCTTAGTGGTCGCTTGGCATTGCCTGCATGGCTATTGTGTGAGGGAAAAGTCGTTT
>JAOMYS010000120.1 GCA_028372485.1 Rickettsiaceae bacterium
TACTTAATTTATATCCATCCAGTCTTTGGATAGTATCAATTATTTTCTCTGGATCATTTTTAATGATATTTGCTAACGAATCATTGCTCATCTTTTTAAATGCCATCTCTATAAAGAGACGTGCACTTAATTCTTTGCTTTCAATGAGTTCAGTTATGTTTATTGCTTCCTTTTCTAGTGCTTCATTAAGCTGCTCTGAGTCTGGTAACTGAGATATTTTATGTATTAATAAATTTATATGAGTTTCTTTTTTTAACTCGTTATTAATTTCTCCAGGTAAGTTCAATAAATCTAGTATCTCTTGCATTAAAACTCTCTGTTCTTCTTGTCTTTGTGTAAAAGTTTGATTTTTCATGACACGCATCTTTTTATTAAGAACAGTTAACTATTTTATATAAAGGTTAATAATTGTCAATAAATTTGTCTTTATAGGATAAGGTAATTTGTCAGAATAAAGGGTTTCAGCATTTCTTTATCACATAATCATCTTGTTATTTTTACCTATTTGTAATAGATAAGTTAGAAAGAATAATGCGCAAATTATATATAAATCCTATGCAGATAAGAGAAGCGTTACAAAAATCAAAAAGTAGTTTGACTGAGAGTTCTACGCCAGAACTGGATGCAAGATTGTTATTGTCAAAAATCCTATCTCTCACACATGAAGAGCTACTGCTTTCTTACCAAGAGGAGTTACCTGATTGCTATAGGGAAAGTTTTTTTGAATATATTAAAAGGCGTAAGTCTGGAGAGCCAGTAGCATATATTATAGGAAAGCAAGAATTTTATGGTTTAGATTTTATTGTAGATAAAAATGTGCTTATTCCACGCCCTGAGACTGAATTATTAGTAGATCATGTAATTAGCGATCATAATAAAAATGATAAATCTAAGCCAATTAAAATACTTGAACTTGGCACTGGTAGCGGAGCGATTTCTATTGCGCTTGCTAAAAACATCAGCGCATCCAAAATTACTGCTCTTGATATTAGCAATAAAGCTCTTTGTATAGCAAAAAAAAATGCCAAACTTCATCAGCTTGAGAGGCAGATAGATTTTATTACAAGTAATTGGTATCGCAAATTAGAGTCTAGAGAAGATAGTTTTAATAAATATGATTATATTGTAAGTAACCCGCCATATATCTCAAAACAAGACATAGACCAAATGTCAGTTGAGGCAAAAAAGTTTGAACCCGAAATAGCACTTTACGCATCTGAAAATGGCCTTGTATCATATAAGGCTATAATATCTGGAGCATACAGATATCTTAAGCAAGAGGGTAAGTTAATACTTGAAATAGGATACAACCAAAAAGATGCTGTTGTTGCTCTTTGTAAAAAATATAATTTCCAAGAAATAATTACAAAAAAAGATGTAGCGGGACTAGACAGAGTAGTGATTGTGCAATCAGCTCGAATTTAAGAGAGGCTTTGTTTTTTGCATAGTGTGGAAATTGCCTACACTGCCTTTCGTATATGATCTATTTTATGACTTGTAATGACTCAATATCTTTTCCATGAGGAGTCTTGTTCCGCCTAAAAGGTGCAATAATAATCTCACATATTGCAAGATGACTTGCAACGGAGTGCAAAATAAAATAGATCGGCCATAACAATAGAACTAGCCAATCTATAAATAGCAGTTTGTGAATGATAGATCGTTTCTGCATGAATATACAAGAAACTGCAATATACATATATGAAATAGCAATTATGCTATTTATGAGCCATAAATAATAAACATAATCATTTATATTAAAAATAAAAACTAGCATTAACCATGGGGCGCAAAAGAAGCTATAGGTTGCAAGGCCTATGAAAATATAAACTATAATTGCGTTTAAAAATCCAAATTTACTATAGTCTTTCTTCGCTTTTGAGAAAACACATAATGTTTGGATAAAACCTTTAATCCATCGCACTCTCTGCGCAAGCCAAACAAATACACTATGCGGAGCTTCTTCTAACGTAGTTGAATTGATTAAATGAACTTTATACCCATGAAGATACAGCCTTATGCCTAAATCTGCATCCTCAGTGACGTTATGTGGATCCCAGTACCCCACTTCTTTTAGCTTATCAACTTTAAAATGATTGCTAGTTCCGCCGAGTGTCAGAGGAAGGTCCAAAATACTCAAACCTCTTAATAAATACTCAAACCAAAGACTATATTCTATGCTAAAAAATCTAGTTAATATATTTTCCTTAGCATTATAAAAGTTCAGCTTAGCCTGAATACATACATAATGTTTTGGCATGGTACGAAAAGCATGTAGAGCTTTTAGTAGTTGGTCTGGGTCAGGTCTATCTTCCGCATCATATACTGACACAAAATCTCCTATGACATAAGACATCGCATAA
>JAOMYS010000121.1 GCA_028372485.1 Rickettsiaceae bacterium
TTCTATTTATAACAAAGAGGATATTATTAAGCTTGGGTATCATCCTAAAGAGATTGCCTCAAAGATTTCCGTTATATTCTTCAATCAAGCATATAGAGATGGGTTCTTTCATGCAGATTTACATCCCGGCAATATATTATTATGCAAAAATGGTAAAGTTGCATTGCTCGACTTTGGTATCATTGGAATAGTTCCAGAAGATGACAGACTTGCCATCGCAGAAATTCTTTATGGATTTTTAAAACGTGATTATGAACTAGTAGCAAAAGTACATAAGCGTATAGGCTATATCCCAAGAGACACAAATCTAGAGTACTTTGCACAAAGTTGCAGAGCTATCGCAGAGCCAATCGTGGGGCGTCCAATTAAAGATATCTCGATTGGCACTCTACTTGCACAATTGTTCAAAGTAACAGAAGAATATGGCATGGAGACCCAAACAAAGCTTATAATGCTTCAGAAAACCATGATCGTAGTGGAAGGAATTGGTCAAACCTTAGACAAAGACATCAACATGTGGCAGCTAGCAGAACCATGGATTAAAAAATGGGCTGCAAAAAACCTTTCTCCCGAGGCTAAGGTCCTACGCTTTGTCAAAAAATTCTTTGAAACACAGATATTATAATCAGAGTTTCATAAAAACTACGGAAATTTTATAGTAAGATTAAGATATCCAGATATCGCCAAAAACAATCCCTCATGTTCTTTTGGAGAAACAATCTTAGCAAGAGTCTTGTATATTATCTCTGGAGAATCCGTGCAGCTAGCTATATAGATTTCTGCAATCTCAAAAGATGGATTTGCTAAAAATGCAGATTCCAGAACTTTTAAGACCGCATGTGTATTTTTCATATTAGTAGAAATTTCTGTAAATAAGCTAAGAGCTTCAATGTAGTCTGGTCTTATCTCTAGCGCATATTCTAAATGTTCAAGAGCTTCACTATCATTCTCATTTTTGAGTTCAGTCTTGGCTGCCAAGTAATAGAACTCTGAAATCTCTAAAGAACATTTCATAAATAAAACTTTATCTGATTGCTCTAATTTCGAAACTACAAAAAAGCATTTAGCCCATAACTCAAGCGCTGCATATATACGAATTAAAAGCAGCATCAGATAGATATCTGAGTCATTTTCATTAAATGCACGAAGGGCATAATTCTTCGCTTGTTCATATTGCTTACTCTTATAAGAAATCTCTGCAAGCTTTTTTGATGCATAAAAGCTATATTCTTTTTCATCTAGCAAATTGGTTAAATATGATATCTTCTTATCCGAACTATCTATAGTTTCTGCAAGGATTATATTGGTTGTGCTCTTATTTTCTTTATCAGAACTGGACGCTACACGCTTGATAAGCGATAATGATTTTTGCCTATCGCCTATTACCAGCTGAATAAGAGAATTAAGGAGAGCCTTGTTACTTTTACTAACTCTCTGATTTTTCCACTTCCGCATTAGCATATTTGGAGTGTTAAAAATCAGAAACACTGCTTTTAACAGTAGCATTAAGAAAAATCCTGTTAGTAAAAAAATTACAGCAAATACAAATAATGTAGTCTCGATTTGATAATTAAGGGCAGAAATATATAAAGGAAAATCATAACTAGCAATTGCATCAAACCCAAGGTATAGCAATAGAAGAGATATAATTAAAATTAGGAATCTAATCATTTTATTATGCTTATATATTTTTCATTAATTAATAAAATTTTCTTGCAAATCAGATGAGAACATATAGTCCATAAAAATAGTAAGACGCTTCATGATCTCATCCTTTAGTTTATGTTCTTTATAAACATCTTCTGAAGTTCTTGTCATTTTTACAAATTTAGCCAAGACACTTGAATTTAAAGGTTTTATGTCAGCTTTTATACTAGAAGAATCCGTTAAAACCTTATTATATTGTTCTAACATTGATATAATCTCGTCAATATGAGCAGGGAACGTTTGTTTTTTTAGTACATCAAGTTCAGTAGCATAGTTCTTACCTGACTTGAATTTACTAATTAGCTTATGAGCATTTGCAAGATATAATCTATACTCAGTAAAATTACTTCTTGTATGATTCTGACTCGTTGATTTTATTGATACTTCAGGTGCTGGAACTTCTTTATCTTCAACTTCGGATATATTATTATCATTTTCTGTATTGTCTTCGCCTACCTCGCCATCATCATCTTCAGATTCAATGTTTTGCTCGGTGCTTTGCTGTAATGATGATTCTTCTTTTACCTTTTCTACTGCTTGAGCATTTTGACCTGATGTATTTTTGAATAAATGTGGATTCTTTTGGATAGTTACAGCAAATCCAACAAGGAATAACAATATGATTATAAATATAAA
>JAOMYS010000122.1 GCA_028372485.1 Rickettsiaceae bacterium
ACAATGGTAATTTAGTTAACGTATTAGTTAATTAAATTATGAGTTTAAATTGAATTGAATGAGGAAATACACAATGCCAAAAATAAGAGAAGTATTATATCAACATGCAAAAGGTAATAGTCAGAGGCTGATATCCAGATCATTAAACATCTCAAGAGATACAGCACGAAAGTATATTGAATTTGCTAAACAAGAGGGGTTCAATAGCTTAATCAGTGATGCTGAATTAAACAAAATAGCTGTAAAAGTAGAGAACGAATTGTATAAAAATGAGTCGCTACAAAAAGCATCTGCGATGTCGACTCTATCCAAATATGAACGGGAAATCACTGGTTGGCTTGAACATCGTAGCATCACTCATACTCAGATTCAGCGATTATTATTAGCAGAAGGGGTGAAGGTAAGCGCCCGTAGCATTAACAGATATATTGATAAAGTTTTTCCCAAAACTCCTAGTAGCACTATCCATATAACAACAGAGCCAGGACAAGAAGGGCAAGTAGATTTTGGTCATGTAGGAGAGATGCGTGATAGCAGTGGTAAAAATAGAAAGCTTTATGTTTTTGTTATGACGCTATCACATAGTCGCTATCGCTATGTAGAATTTACTTTTTCGCAGGATCAAGTAAGTTGGGCGCGCCTCCATATAAATGCTTTCAAGTTTTTTGGAGGAGTTCCTGCAAGAATAATATTAGACAATTTAAAAGCAGGAGTGATTAAGTCCGATATTTATGATCCTACATTGAATGAGACTTATTCAGAATTATCAAGATTTTATGGTTTTACCATCGATCCTGCAAAGGCTTATACTCCCGAACATAAAGGAAAAGTTGAACGCTCTATCAGAATAGTTAGGGAGCAATTTTAATTGCTGGTAAATTATATCAAACTATCTCCCAAGCTAATGCTGAAGCCATCAAATGGTGTAAGAATGAAATCTCACACAGAGTATGCAGCACAACAGGAGCAAAGCCAATTGATCTATTTATATCAGAGGAAAAGCAATGTCTATTAGATATGAAGTCAGGGCTTTTTGACATGCCAATTTGGAGTACTTGTAAAGTACATAAGGATCACCATTTTATAGCAATAAAGAATTTTTATTCAGTACCAACAAAATACATAGGCAAAGAAATCACTGTGCGTATAGGTCTGAATACTGTATCCGCTTATTTTAAGCATCAAATCATCAAGACTCATCCAAGAAATCATGATACAGGTAAGTGGATTACCGATGAAAAAGATTATCCCAAATCCGCCTTGCATCATTTAGAAAACACTCCAGAGAAATGCTTAAGCTCCTCTAAAATCATAGGCGATGCAACCTATCAAGTTATAGAGAAGGTGCTTTCTTCTGGCGGTAGAATTGATTTACGTAAAGCTCAAGCGATTTTAAGGTTAGCAGAAAAATACAGCAATGACCGACTGGAGTCAGCTTGTTTGCGAGCAGTTGCTTATGATAATTATGCATACAAGGCTATATCTAATATTTTAAAAAATAAATTAGATCAACAGTCAACTCAGAGCTTTGGAACAGCGAAAGTTCAAGATATCAAGAATAGTGCATACCTCAGAGATGCCAAAGAATACAGCTCAGATATGAAGGTAAATTATGCCTGATAGTTTACAGCTCAATAGTTTAATACAGCAATTAAGATTATCTGGGATATTGGATAGTTTAGAAAGTAGATTAAGACAGGCTAAAGATGCAGAGCTTCCATACGAAGAATTTTTATCTATGTTGCTTCAAGATGAATTAGATAGTCGAGATCACAGTTCTTTGCAAAGAAGAATCACCCAAGCAAAGTTTGAAGAAGTAAAAACATTCGAAGGCTTTGATTTAAAGCGTTATACCTTGAAAATCAGACATGCCATTAATGATCTTATGACTGGCAAATTTATCAAAGAGAAAAATCATATAATTATTATGGGTCCAGTTGGCACAGGAAAAACACACTTGTCCCAAGCCCTTGGTATGTTGGCTTGTCAAAGAGGGCAAAAAGTAAAATTCATACGCAGCAATGAATTGCTTAGTGAATTTTATCGCTCCAGAGCTGACTCCACTTATGATGTTCTCTTTAAACGCTATACAAAATTTGATGTTCTTATTTTAGATGATTTTGGTTTAAAATCTTTGTCAGCTGAACAATCATCAGATTTATATGATCTAATTGCTGCTGTTCATATCAACGCGAGTTTAATCATTACAACAAACAGAAAGATTGAAAAATGGGCAGATATATTTTTTGATCCAGTAATGGCAAATGCGGCTCTAGATAGAATAGTTAACAATGCTTACCGATTAGTCTTAGAAGGAGATTCTTATCGCAAAAACTTTATACC
>JAOMYS010000123.1 GCA_028372485.1 Rickettsiaceae bacterium
CCATTTCAGATGTATCACTGCCAGACGTTTGAACTAGCAATGGTTTTATGCCTTTATCATAAAGATGAGTTATACCATCTACCAAAATATTTGGAGTAGCAATACTCACTTTTCCAGTATAGCTATCATCATTTGCATCACCACTTGATTTCACAATAAAATCATTGAGTACTAATTTCACTGAATGGTCAAAAAACTTGTCATTCTTAGAGTCACTATCTGCACTCACATCAATAGACAAAGAAATTTCTCTATTATTTGCGAGAATTGATAGTAGACCAGCAAAATCCATATTATCAAGCTTTTTAGAAGCACTTATTTTCTTTCCATCTAAGGTAAAATTCATTTCAGGATCATTATCCAGAATTTTTGCTACATCAGAAATAAATAACTTGCTTTGATCAATAAATTCTTGCTTCTGACTATCGTTATAATTTCTAATCATTGCAATATCCATCTTGATATTTACCTTAGTGCCATCAAGAGATAAGGTGATAGAACCAGAATCTTTTGCAGCTTTATTATCATATAGCTCTGTTCCTTGAAAAGAAAATTTTCCAATACCATTACTTGGATCTAACTTATCAAAAACCTTTAAATCACCGACGCCATCTTTTCTTAAAGAGTCTATATACTCATCTACAATACCTTTCTCCAATTTGAAAGAATAATTCGCCGTATAATCTCTTGCATCCTTCTTATCTTTTGCACCATATAGATAATCCATAAGCTTAGATAAAATTAAAGGCAAAGTCTTTGGCGCTTTATCAGCATACTCTTCGCCAAAGTCTTCTATCAAATACTGAGTATATTTTGAATCAGGATTAATCATCATACTACTTGCACCCATCTTAAATCTAAGATCGTACACCTCATCTTTCTCTAATGTATTTGAGAACTCAATAATGGCTTTGTCAGATGAAAAAATAACCTGATCATCTCTTGCAGAATATAACACAAAATCATGAGATGTTATTTTAAGTTCAAACTCATTTGTATTTCCTAACAATATCGCTCTATCAAAAGTAATTTTTTGTTTTGGGGACAAGCTATATACGCCCTGCTCACCAGGTGCTTTAAGCAAATGCTTACCCTCAAGTAATAATGTAATATTGTCATTAAAAGGATTATATTTTATTGTAGCCTTTGAATCTACATCAACACCATCTGACTTCGAGAAAAGATTAACCTTGCCCAACATTACCTTGAAATGAAATTTTTCAATAACAGCAGAGTCCAAATTAGCATCTATCCAAGAAGCTTCTTTTACCTTTGGAAAAATCTCTTCCTGAACAATTTTTTCAAATTTATTTGCAGCATAAAACCAACCAGCAGCTACTATAAGAAATAAAGCTGTAATTATTAATACTAGTTTCTTCATATTCAAACCGATTATATGTTTCTAAAATTCTATATCTTTTCTAAGTCTCAATATGCCACATATATTCAGTAGCACAAGCAAACCACTTAAAAAACTCATAATTATTATAACATTAGTTTGCGAGAAGTTACAAAAGAATATAAATGCAAAAACAGCATATAATAAATATATCTTCTTCCCATGTTTAGGATGAATAAATTGTGCACACTTTGTACCAGCAGTAAGATATGCGATAATGGTTGTAAATCCTGCGATAAAGAATAACAACGTCATGAAAACATCACTATATGGTATATAGTCAGATAGTAATTTTGCAACAACATCTGATGGGTCATAATGGTTGAGAGTATACCACGCACCAGTAACACCAATCATTGTATTAGTTAATATGCAAATCAGAGTATCCATAAATAGGGAATATATAGATAACGTAGCATGTTGCTTAGGGTCAACAAGCTGAGTCTCACTTTGTACTATTGAATCATATCCTATACATATATCACCAGAATATACAGCCTTAGAAATTCCAAGATAAGCAGATAAAATCATGGTGCTTCCTAAAAAACCTCCTAAAGGAGCATGACCAGAAAATGCAGATACAAGAACCATTTTGAATAATTCTGGTAAAACAGAGTAATTACATACAATAACATAAAGAGCAAATGATATGTAACTCACTACAAAAATAGGCATCATCATGGTACATATATTGGCAAGACGCTTAACACCGCCAACAGAAGAATAAATTACTACTAATAACAGCGAAAGAATAATTAAGCTTCTATCAAAGTGAAAACTATGCTCTATCCTGTCAACAATGATCAAAAAATTTGAAATTTCTACTCCGTAAAGGCAAAGTAGTACAGCGAAAATATATGCAAATATTTTCGGCTTAAATGCTTTCTGCAGAAAATACATTGGACCA
>JAOMYS010000124.1 GCA_028372485.1 Rickettsiaceae bacterium
ATTTTCGTAATGAACATCCTCAAACAGCAGCACTTGTGCTTTCAAAGATTTCTCCTGATCATTCAGCTAAGGTTTTAAGTAATTTACCAGATAGTTTTGCATTTGAAATTATCTCAAGAATTTTAAATATTGGTAGTGTAAAGAAAGAGATTTTGGAGCGTGTTGAAAAAATGTTAAGAGTGGAGTTCATCAGTAGTGCAGGTAAGACGCAAGAAGCTGACAGTTGTAAGATGCTTGCAGAGATATTCAATAATCTTGACCGTCATAGTGAAGGTAAGTTTATGTCTATGCTTGAGTCCGATTTGCCAGATGCAGCATCTAAGATTAAGGATATGATGTTTACTTTTACTGATCTTGTTAAAATTGATTCTAAGGGTATTCAGAAATTACTACGTGATATTGAAAAACCTAGGCTTGCTCTTGCTCTCAAAGGCGCTTCTGATGAAGTTAAGGAAATATTTTTCTCTAATATGTCTCAAAGAGCATCAAAGATAATGCAAGATGATATGGTTAGTTTGGGCTCTGTCAGAGTAAAAGATGTTGATGTTGCAAGAGGGGATATTGTAGCACTAACTAAGCAATTAATAGATAATGGTGAAATTGATGTCACAACTTCTGGTGAAGATGAGTTCATAACATAAGCTTAGAAGCTTATATATGAGAGATAATTTGGAGTATTTATGTCTAAGCACGTGAAATTTGAATTACAAGAATTTCCAAAATCCGCTGTTGTGAATTCGAGGATTTATTCAAATGAGAAAGATAAAGAACAAATAGTCAGTGATATAAAAACAGATAAGCATGATCAAGCTTTAGACAAAAATGTTTTAGAGAATGGTGGTAATGATAATGCGCAAAAAACAGATGAAATAAATGTAAAAGAGGCAAGAAAAAAGCCAGCAACAGAAGAACGTGTAGATATAGAAAAAATAAAACAAGATGCATATGAGTCTGGTAAGAAAGATGCTGGGGTAAAATATGAAGAAACTATAGAGCGATTGAAGTCCAATAATAGCCTTGCAGAATTACTTCATGAAAAATTATCCAGTATAGTGCCGAGTGTGAAAATAGATGAACAAGTTACAAAACTATCGGCTGAAGCAATTTCTGGTATTACAAAGAAACTACACCTAATTCTTCCTGCAAATTTTGAAGAAATAATAAAGGATGGGCTGATTAAAAAATTGGAAGGCTTTTATACAGAAGGTGACATCAGTCTTACAGTGAACCCTAGTAAAAAGGACTTTTGCACCAAATCTTTGCAGTCAGATGCTATTTCCAGTAAATTTAAGGATAATTTTCAAATTATAGAAGATAGTAATTTAGGCACAGATGATTGTAAATTAGAGTGGAATAACACACGTCTTGAATATAATAAAGAACAAATTAATGCTGAAATTGATAAAATAATTGAACAGCTCAAAACTGCATAAAAGTTGAGGATGGTATATGACAAAGAAAGATATTGATACAGATAAAAATAAGGATGGAAAGGACAGTGAACTAACTTTAGAGGCATTGTATGATGTGCCTGTAAAAGTTTCTGTTGTTTTGGGGAATACTACAATGTCACTTAGCAATATCTTGAAATTAGGTAAAGGTGCTGTAATTGAGCTGGAACGTACAGTAGGCGACCCTATCGATGTTTATGTTAATAATAAAAAAGTTGCTAAGGGAGAAATTGTGATAGTGGATGAAAAGATAGGTGTAACACTCACAGAGGTTGTAATTCACGATAAAAATCCTGAGCAACTAGAACAGATCTTAGAAAAAGCCTAGGAGCGTTGCCTGCACGGTTAAAGTTTAGTTGGATAATTCGTTGACAAAGCCTCATTGACATAATCATTAATTCGTTTACTGTTGTGGAAAAGCGTAAGCGGTAATTCTCTATGGCAAATCCTGAGTCTAGTGTTCCCTTGGTGAGGGCAACCATAGCTGGTCATATTGCGCTTCTTATATGGTCACTATCTGCCTCTTGCGCAGTCATATTGGTTTCGTCTTTACCAGTATATGAAGTTCTTTCGGGTATTTTTATCAGTGGCTTTGTTACATCGTCTATAATCAACACAAAAAACAACAATTGGCACTTGGTATACAAGAATCCGCCAAGCGTGATAATAGCTGGTGTACTAGGCATTGTAGGTAATGATGTATTGTATATATTATCCTTTAAATATGCACCCGCTATCCAAGTAGATTTGATAGTATATTTGTGGCCGATATTAGTATTAATTCTGTCTGCTATTATATTGCGTGAGAGAGCCAGAATTAATCATGTTTTTGCATCTTTTTTAG
>JAOMYS010000125.1 GCA_028372485.1 Rickettsiaceae bacterium
TCATACGATAACTTTTGCCTCTGATGTTAAAGATAGACGCATGATGCATCAAACGATCAACTATAGCTTTGGTTAACACCTCCTCATCAAAAACATCATTCCAATCTTCAATCTCCTTGTTCGTTGTTATGATGGTTGCTTTTTGCTCGTATCGTTTTGAGATTACTGCAAAGAAATCATCTGATGAGTACTTTGGAAGTTGCTTAAAGCCAAGCTCATCTAGTACAAGCAAGTCATAACCTACTATTTGCTTTAATTTTCTTGGATAGCTATTATCAGCTTTAGCTATGTGAAGATTGTATAGTAGATCAGATACAGTGGTAAAATACACGCTATACTCTTTTGATAAAGCTTTGATTGCAAGAGAGATTGCAAGGTGCGTTTTACCCGTGCCTGACTCTCCAACTAAAATCACATTTTCTTTTGTATTGATAAATCTGCATGTCGCAAGATCAGCTATATGTTTTTGGTCAATCGTAGGTTGGAAAGAAAAATCAAAGTCCTCTAGTCTCTTCATGGAGGGAAGCTTGGCTGCGTTTTTTCTTTTCTTGTAGTTATTGTCTTTTCTCATGCTTTTTTCATCATCGCATAATAGCTCCAGAAGCTCTCTATAGGAGAGCTTGTTTGTTTGAGCATATATCAGCCTTTCTTCTAAAGAGAAGACCATACCAGATAGCTTAAACGATCTAAGATCACTAACCAAACTTTGCATTGATCCCCCCCACTTCATTTAAATCGTTTAACGGTAATTCGTAGCAATTATTCTCTAAAATACTTTTTATTTTGCTATAAGAATTGATGCCGTAATGTATAGCTCTGCCACAAGCTTTATTAATGGAATCATTGCTATAGTACTTCTTCAGGCTGAGGATACCTTTGACCGATCTATGCCAGTCTGTATGCCTCTGTTTTATAAGAGAGAACATTATCTCGCAGCTGCTACCCATCTCTACCATGGATTGCTCGCATTTATCGTCATGCTCTTTATTACCAGGATATAGTCTCTTATATTTATTGTAGTGAGTAATATTTGTGGTAAAAGTCCCAGCTCCACTTGATCTTGGATGAGTCGCGATAAGTTCTTCTTGGGAATAGATTTTGATCACCTTGTTGCCTAAAGATACAATTACTTCTTTTGCAACATATTTTGATGGTACAGAGTAATAGTTGTTCTCTACAGTTACATGACAATCCTTTGCTACCTTGAGGTAATGCAGCGATTCTAGCTCAAACTCTGCCGAAGGCAGCTTGAGTAGGGATAATAACTCTTTAGTAGCAAATAACTCAGATGGTAGTTTTTTAGTAGTGCCATGCAGTCTGTTATTTGTCCTAGATAACCATTGATGTAGTTGCTTACCCATATCGGAATAGCCGCTAAAATCTCTACCTGCGAAGAAATTATTTTTCACATATTTTATACCGCTTTCTACCTTACCTTTTTCTTGAGGCTGATAAGGGCGGCAGGGCGAAAGGAGGCAATTATAATGATCGGCCATTTGTTTGTACTCTTTTTGATATATTGGCTCATAAAAATTTGCATCTATAACTCCAGCCTTCAGGTTATCTAATTTGATTACCTTAGGAGCACCACCAAAATACTTAAATGCATTGATATGACATTGAATCCAAGTTTCTGCTCTTTGGTCAAACACAACTTCATAGTAATCATACCGACTGTAGCTTAGGCGCATATTAAAAACATACGCCTTCCTTAGTTTGCCATTGGAATCAAGACGTTTACCAATATCTCCAAAATCTACCTGAGCCTCTTCCCCAGGTTCTGTATGAAATCTAACGCAAGTTTTGTTTTTGATGTTGTGCTGCCTGATGTGTCTGCTTAAAGAGCTGTAGCTTAAATTATAGCCTTTATCCCTTAATTTTTCGTGCATTCTTACGGCACTTAATTTATTTGACATCAAGTCAATTATTTCTTCATGCCATGAATCATTTATAGAAGATCTATTATACGGAATTGGATTTTCTATTTTTGAAGATTCGTATCTGGCTATGATCTTTTTTACAGTTTTACGATGAGTATTAGTAGTTTTTGCAATCTGTCTTTGACTGAGTCCTTGTTTATACAAGGTTAATATCGTTGTATACATTGATGTACCTATCATATTGTCAGGGCAATTGCATGAGATTAATTTATTTACCAATAGTAGTAAAAGCTTTACTGTATAAGGATTAGAGCTTGTTATGTTTTTAAAATATTTATCTAATAAACAACAATAATGCTAGTATTTTATAAAGAATTTTGCGCTCATATTCTATAATTCTATATTCATT
>JAOMYS010000126.1 GCA_028372485.1 Rickettsiaceae bacterium
ATTCTTTCAGCATCAACTTCTACAACAATACCATCATTTAATGCTATTATTGCAGCACCAGAATCACGTGCCACTGTAGATTCAATTCCAGTTCCCACTAAAGGAGCGTCGCTTGTTACAAGAGGTACGGCTTGACGTTGCATATTAGAGCCCATAAGCGCACGGTTTGCATCATCATTTTCTAAGAAAGGAATTAAGGATGCAGCAACAGATACAACTTGCATTGGCGTTACATCAATAAACTCAACTTTATTTGCAGGAACTAATACAAAATTACCCGTTTCAAAACGACAATTAACCATCTCTGCTTCAATCTTACCACTTGGTGCAATATCCATATCAGCCTGGGCAATCTTATAATTACCTTCATCTATAGCTGTCAAATATACCACTTCGTCAGTAACTATCCCATCTTTTACTCTGCGATATGGAGTTTCAATAAAGCCGTACTTATTCACTCTAGCATAAGTAGCCATTGAATTAATCAAACCAATATTCTGCCCCTCTGGAGTTTCAATAGGGCAAATACGACCATAATGCGTTGGATGTACGTCACGAACTTCAAAACCAACTCTATCTCTACTAACGCCACCAGGACCAAGAGCAGATAAACGCCTCTTATGAGTAATCTCAGATAAAGGATTTGTTTGATCCATAAATTGTGATAGCTGCGATGTATTAAAGAAATCTTTAATAACGGACATAAGTGTCTTTGCATTAACCAGATCATGCGGCACTACAGCATCAATATCAACACTACCCATGCGTTCCAAGATTGACTTTGTCATTCTAATTAAACCAATTCTACACTGGTTTTCAACAAGCTCTCCTACTGATCTAACCCTTCTATTGCCCAAATGGTCAATATCATCAATAGATCCTTTGCCGTCTTTTATGTCTATTAATAATTTAACTATAGATTTGATATCATCTTGTGTTAGGCAGGTATTATCTTCTGCAACATCCAAACCTAATCTAGAATTTAATTTTATTCTACCTACTTCAGACAAATCATATCTAGCCAAATCAAAAAATAGACTATTAAATAATGCTTGCCCAGCCTCGACAGTGGCAGGCTCACCAGGTCTCAAGATTCTAAATATCTCAATCAAAGCAGATTCTTGATCTCGATTCTTATCAGAAAATAATGTATTTCTAATATATGCATCACTATTTGGATGTATCTTCAATGTAGAGATTGAACCAATTTTAGCAGTAACAAGCCCCTTTAATGTATCTTCTGTAATTTGGTCACCAAGATCAACCAGCACCTCACCACTATCTTGATCAACTATTTCCTTGCCAAGATAGCTACCAACAAGCGCACTATCTTGCACCAAAATTCTTTTCAGTCCATTATCTATAAATTTTTTAACTAATCTTTTCGTAAGCTTCTGACCAGACTCAAGAAGCTTTTCGTTATTATCAGCATTAACCAAATCAAATCTTAAACGATTTTCCGGTATATTTGCTGGATCAAAATTAGCAACCCAAGAACCTTTTTCAAAATGATACTCTTCTGTATCGTAATAGTACTCTAGAATTTCCTTAGGATTCATTCCAATTGCCATCAGAAGAGTAGTAACTTTAAACTTTCTCTTACGATCAACTCTCGAATATACTATATCTTTTGCATCAAATTCCAAATCAAGCCAAGAGCCACGATAAGGAATAATTCTAGCAGAGTACAAAAACTTACCAGATGAATGAGTTTTCCCTTCATCATGATAAAAGAAACCACCTGGAGATCTATGAACCTGAGATACCACAACCCTCTCAGTGCCATTAATAATAAAAGTAGCATTGGGAGTCATAAACGGGACATCACCCATATATACCTCTTGCTCTTTTATACCCTTGATTTCTTTAGCACCAGTGAGCTCATCAACATCCCAGACACTTAAGCGCAAAGTAACTTTTAAAGGCGCTACAAAACTAATGCCACGCTGTATACACTCTTCTATATCGTATTTAGGGTCATCAAATTCATATTTAACAAACTCCAAAGTTGCAACATTTGAAGTATCAGTGATAGGAAATACTGAAGATAAAACTGCTTGCAATCCCTTATTTTTTCTATCCTTGCTTGATAAACCAAGCTGCATAAAATTATTTTTATAAGATATTTTTTGAATTTCAATCAAATTTGGAATAGAAGCCACGGTATCAATAATACCGAAATTCTTTCTCACTCTCTGATTATCTTGCAAAAGCTGCGTCATAATAT
>JAOMYS010000127.1 GCA_028372485.1 Rickettsiaceae bacterium
CAAAGGAATCAGTCAAGAATTACACTACATATTCAGCGGATATTTCAATATTCAAATTATTTGAAGTAGGTAAACTGAAGATTGGTCTTGATGCAGCCTTCTGGAGTCAACCAGAATTATTTGTAGAAGATCCATATAGAGCTAAACCGAAGAATGGTTATATGGCAGTACTGAACGGTTTATACAAGGTTACCAATAGTATGAGTCTTATAGCCCGTGCTGGTTATAAAACTAAAGGTTTTGTCCCTGGCCAATTTTTGGAAAAAACTCCAATATTAAGCATTGCGCTGCAATATAAATTATAATGCAATCTTTGCAGGGAAATATATAGCGTACAACTTGATCATTTCTAATATTTCACTAAGCACCCGCAAATATTAGCTTTTCTTGCACCAGTTGTATTTGGAAATGCACTTGGTAGGTTGTTACAAAATCTTGCAGCAAGATAAGCAAATGCTTGAGACTCAATATAGTCTGGGTCATGATTATCTATCACAGATATATCCTCAATTTTACACTTAATATTTTTTGACAATAAGATAGATTTTAACCAAGAGATCATTTGTATATTCTTAGCACCTCCGCCACATAAAGTAATTACTTCAGGAGTTTTAGGTAAGTTAGATATCCCATGAGCGATAGTTGCGGATGTTATGTATGTTAATGTTGAGATGATGTCTTCTGGTGTGTGATTAGATAGAAGCTTTGTTAAAAATTTAAAGTGGTCACGGTCTAGAGATTTCGGGTATTTTTGAGAGAAATACTCATCAGACATAGCTCTGTTAACTATCTCATGATCAACATTGCCAATAGAGGCAATTTTTCCATTCTTATCAAATTCATGATTGAAATATTGTCTCATCGCATCATCTATTAGAGCATTACCAGTTCCAGTATCAAATGCAATAAGAGTTTTTTTATCGATATATGTAAGATTTGCAACTCCGCCTATATTTAGTACTACTGCAGGCTGTACTTGGTTTTGCATTAGGTATTTATGGAAGATAGGCACAAGTGGAGCACCTTGCCCCCATAAAGCAAGATCACTTCTGCGAAAATCATGTACTACATCAATATTTACATTCTTGGCAAGCATATGTGGATTACCAATTTGCATTGTATAACCTATTTCTGGCTTATGCATTATTGTTTGTCCGTGAAAACCAAGTGCGCATATATCTTTGCTTGAGAGATTTTTTTGTTCAAGCAAATTTTGTGCTGCTTTTATATGATAATGCGTTATTTCTTTTTCTAAAATCGGAAGAGCATCCATATTTCTTGTCAGATCCTTTATTTGTAATTTAATGTTTTTAGGGTAAGCAATATGTGTATTGCCTAGCGCTTCAAATTTTAAATCACCATCCGTTTTTACCAGCGATGCATCTACCCCATCAAGAGATGTTCCGCTCATAAAGCCAATATATAATTTACTCATAAGTAATGCTGTTTTTATTGCTTGTTAGTAGTATTTCTAGCATTTTTTCTGCGCATCAGATTCTTGCGTAAAGCAAGCGATAATTTGTCTAGCTTTTCTTTATTGGGAGAAGTTTTACCTTTCTTATCTTGAGTCATTTTATAGATCTTTTCTTTTTTATAGAGAGTGCAAACTCAGGATATTATTCAACAAAATATGATATTGTAAAAAACGTACTTCTGTCCACTATTAATATCATTAATACACTACGATAATGTGGGAAGTATATTGTTCTAAGAGAAGTAAATCAGTAAAAAACCCTATAAAAGAGTAGAAAAATAAAGGAGGGAGGAAGGCAGATAACCAACTAGGATGAAAAACGCTACAAAATATACCTTCCGCCCGCAACAATGTTCCCAACCTGCGATTGATTTATCAAGACGCCAAAAGCGTAAGTCGAGAATCAACTGAAAGTGTGGGAATGGGTGATAGTACCCACACTTTCGGTTGCATGTTAGCATTACATTAAACCCGTGTCTAGCAAAATTTTCTAATCAATTATAGAATGGAAGAAATGTCCAATTTTATTAGCGATCTGTAAGATTGTTATCACCTAATAATCCATGTATATATGGCATAAAACGATTACACTCATCAGGAATACTTCCGTGGTAGTAAGGTGTTTTCAAGTCTTTGTAGTGAATAATGCATTTACCACTTATTTCTGACTCGCATGATTTAGATTGGAGCTTTGATTTTGTATCAATGAGTGATTCATTCTTAAG
>JAOMYS010000128.1 GCA_028372485.1 Rickettsiaceae bacterium
TGGTGTACTAATCGATCTATTGCAGCTGTAGTTGTCATTTCATCTTGGAATATTTGATTCCATTTAGAAAATACTAAATTGCTTGTAATCACTAAACTTCGTTGCTCATAACGCTCCGCAAGCAATACAAATAGCAGATCAGATTCTTCTTTTTTGTAAGGGATATAAGAAATATCGTCGATCACTAATACCTCGTATTTATCTAGACGCTTGATGAAATTATTTAGATCTAGCTTGCTCTGTGCAATTAGTAATTGTTGCACTAAATTCGCTGCGCTTAGGTACAAACACTTTCTTGCCTGCATGCACCACTCCTTTGTCAAAGCCATTGCAAGATGGCTTTTACCTGTGCCAGGGTTACCAAAAATTAGAATATTATCCGATCTATCAATAAAATCTCCTTGCTTAAGGTTTTCTAGCAAGCTTGGGGATAGGTTTGGTATTCTCGTGATATCAAAATTCTGTAGAAGTTTATCCCTAGGTAACTTTGCACGCCTGAGAAATTTAGCGATCGTTTTATTTCTACGCTCCTCAATCTCAATAGATGCTAAATCTCTTAGGTAGTCAGTATGACTTTTGTTATTTTTTTCGGCGTCTATTGCCATGTTTGAGTAAACTTGACTCATAGTTTCTAGCTTTAAACTCTCTAACATTCCGGTTATATTACTCATATGATGCGCCTCCTTAAGATACTAATTCTAGCAAGGAGTCATATTGCTTTACCACAGGCTGATCAACATGAACCTCAACCTTTGCTTGTGACTTGATATACAATAATTCTTTAATCCTATTTACAGTTGGAGTAATCTTACCTTCCATCAAAATAGATATAGCCGCTTCAACCTCGCTTTCGCTATTTACAGCAGCAAGATGTAGTATTTGTAGATACTGTTTTGTACCGTTGACTGGATGTGTTTTTACTAGCCTGTCATATAGTTTGCGGAAAGCAACAGTTGGGAATAGGTGATCTTTATAATGATAATTCGTAAAAGCGCCAGGTTTGCGTACTAAGCCAGCAATTATATGCCTATAATTAATTACTGCATCTGCTTTTGACTTATCTATTTTAAGCATCTTACAAATCAGCTGAGTTCCATAGTACAACTTAATTTCTCCCCGATAGATATAAGCTCTTAGATTATAGTCTATTAGCCTACTAGGGACGGAGTAAGTTACTTGATGAGTTCTAATTGTACTTGATTTTGTTACTGTTAATTCAAGTATTTCTGGTGCGTAGTATTTCTTCTCCGGCAAGGGCTTGAGTAATTTGACTTCCTCCGACACTTTATCGCTACGTGTTTTATTACGACGAGTAATAATATTTTGCAGAAATTCCTCATATTCAGCGACGCTATTGAAGTCATTAGACCCTCTTAACATAAGCTGTTGCCTGATATCGCTTTTAAGCAAATCATGACTTTTTTCTATAGATCCATTTTCATTACTCTTGCCTGGATTATTACGAGATGGTGTAACTAAATAATGCTTTATGAACTCTTTCCAATTATCTGTAGATACTCTTTTGTTACCCACTCTCTTAGAAGCTGCTGATAAATTATCGGTTCTGTGTTCGGGTGCTGTATATCCAAGAGTCCAAACCGCTTCCTCGTACCCCTGGCTCAAGGAATCAAAGCTTTCGCTATAGCATATTGATGCATATTCCCATTTTGAATATGGCAACATAAAGTGAAACAACAGATGTTCAAATCTATCACCCTTTATACTGATACACACCTTATTCATCGATGTATAATCAGACTGACTTTGCTCACCTGGTCTAATTGTTTGATTGAATATTATATTATTATTAGATCCATTATTTGCACGCCATTTTCTTAGCAATCTTTGAAGCGTCCTTTCGTGACTATCATTGAATTTATCTGGTTGCTCACTTACGAGATAAGAAAGAATAGTCTTTGCCTGCAACCCAGGAGCTTTGTGTAGCATAGCTTCTATATTATCCCAATTCTCTTCGAAGACATTATTCCTTGTCTTCCAATGACGCTCCTTCTTTAATTCGGATGGAGTTTTATTGGTTGATAAATATTTTCTGGCAGTTTTGACGTTCATGCCACTTTTTGCAGCTGAGATTTCTTGATTATATTTATGTATCATTTGTTTTAACCTTAT